>JAUXBD010000021.1 GCA_030619585.1 Desulfobacteraceae bacterium | reverse complement strand
CCCCCGGTATAGGTGAATCATCACCTATTATTAATGTACTTTGGGGGTTTTTCAATTTCGTCATTGGATCTTTCCTATTGATAGGTTTCGGAGATTTGATTATCAAATTTATAAAAATTTAACATCTTTAATTGCGGCCGGATTTATTAAGAATATGTGAGGTTGCCGATTCTTATGACTGTTGCCATACTTTTCCCTTCAGGTATGAGGGCTGAAAATGATGTAATGATGAATATTCAGACCTCGTAATTCGTTCCCGAAAAATATCCACAAACCTTAAAATCAACATGGCTCTCTTCAGTTTGACATAACTTCCAGTGCCCCCCAATGTTCCTGGAACAAATTTTCAGTGAGTTTTTAAAGGGCGCTGATTCAATATTAATTGAATCTATTCCACATCGGTAGGCAAGGCAAATCTCTTTTCAACATTCGGATCATCAATGAGCCAGAGGACGGCACTGAGTTGCTCGACTATTTTTTTACCCATATGCTTGGAAAGTTTCTTGTCAAACATTTTCTTTCTTTTAATGGAGGAGAGATCATCGATCAAACGTTCCAGAACCTGACTTGGTGGTCTTAAATTAAACGTCATCAATACATCGATCATCTCCTTGCTCGTGTCAAACAATTCCAGCTCGATTACATCAGTCGGACGAACCACGCAAATCAGCCCCGGGGCCATCAAGTCTGCAGGAAGAATGGCAATATCCATCTTTTTGTTATCTTCGGCATTCACAACTACCCGGACATTTTTATATTTTTCGCCATTTTTAATTGAAATTGACTTCAGAATCTTACCATCGATTTTTATAAAAAATTTCTTATTGAACTCTCTGTTCAATACAGTCATAGTTTTGTATCCTGGCATGTGGCATTGTGAAAAAGAGAGACAAAGGGATCAAACAATCAAACTGACCCCATCCATTGCACCAATTTTTAAGCTATAAAGGAGGATATTATACCCCAATATTTTAATCAAGGCTGGGTTGTAATTTCAAACGCAGATCACAACCCGCAAGTTGGGTAGAAATATTGGAATTTCCAGATATATGGAATTCCCACAAGGAATTTAAAAAAATGTTGGCACATGCATACATGTGCATTAGTGTACAAAACATGAACGAACCAATTTTAACAAATAATGATATTGAACTGAGTTAATTAACAATATTTTTTCTAAATGTAAAATTACAGTTATTTAACAAAGGAGGAATAAACGAATGGATTCAAAAATAATACTTGAATCATTTTTTAATGCGATAGACATCGGCGCTGTTTTCGAAGCTCTAAATAAATATCGGAAACGCGATTTGGAAATGGATCTTAAAGAAATCGTAAAATATATTATTACAGGAAAAGGATACGTTAATCTTACTCCGCCTCAAATGAGTCGTTTATTATTAGAAAACGAAAACAACGTTCTCATTGTCGATCTCCGTGAAACTAAAGATTACGAGAAGAATAATATCGATGGATCGATATCCAGACCGTTTGATGATTTTTTAAAGTCAATATATGAAGGCACCTTTTCCACCCCAAAAACAGACCAAAAAACTGTCATGGTGTGCGACACAGGACAATTAAGCAAAGTAGCAGCTGCCATCATGACAGAAGAAGGCTTTACCAGTGTTTATAACATTAAAGGCGGTATGAGGCGCCGGAACCGCTGGATTAGACTTTCCGGAAATGCAATTTAATCATCTTCCAGTGTGGATGTATCACCCAAGGGCAAACCCAGCTCCTTTGCCTTTAACAAACGCCTCATAATCTTTCCGCTCCTGGTTTTTGGCAAAGAGGGGATAAACTCAATTTCTCTGGGAGAGGCGACGCTGGAAAGCCTCTTTGTAACAAACTTCTTTATGTCATGCATCAACTCTTCTGAGGGCTCATGGCCTACTTTCAAAGACACAAAAGCTTTTATGACCTCCATGACTATGGGATCCGGTTTTCCTATAACACCGGCCTCTGCAACTGCGGGATGTTCAATCAGTACAGACTCCACTTCAAACGGCCCCACAAGATGACCCGCCGTGTTTATCACATCATCGGCACGGCCCACAAACCAGAAGTAACCATCTTCATCTTTTTGGGCCTTGTCGCCTGTAATATACCAGCCATTTTTAAAACACGATTGGTACAGCTCCTCTTTTTCCCAGTATGTCCTGAACATGGAAGGCCATCCCGGTTTGACAGCCAGGTTCCCTTCAACTCCGGCAGGCAGCTCATTGAATTGATCATCCAAAATTCCCGGATATATCCCGGGAAAGGGCCTTCCCATGGATCCCGGTTTAACATCCTGTACCGGGTAGTTGGCGATCATAATTGCGCCTGTTTCTGTCTGCCACCAGTTGTCATGAAAGGGCATGCCAAAAACCTTTTCGCCCCAGAAAACCGCTTCGGGATTTAAAGGTTCGCCCACACTGCACATGTAACGAAGGGAGTCAAAGCAATACTCTTTGGGAACTTCTTCACCTGACTTCATAAGCATTCTTACAGCTGTGGGTGCCGTGTACCAAACCGTAACCTTATTTCTTTCTATAAAACTATACCATTTTTTGGTGCTGAACCCGCCTTCGTATATGGCCTGGGTGATACCGTTTGACCATGGGCCGAATATCCCGTAAGAGGTTCCCGTGACCCAGCCGGGATCTGCTGTGCACCAGTACATGTCATTTTCCTGGAGATCAAGGACATATTTTGCAGTAGCATAATGCCCGATTACTGCTTGATGAACATGGACGGCACCTTTTGGCTTGCCTGTTGTGCCTGAGGTATAATGCATGATTGCATAATCTTCCTTGTGGGTTTTGACAATATCAAACTGCTCTGACGCATCCTCTATAGCCTTTTCATAGGAGATATCTCCTGCGTCAACACTGTCATTGCCGCGGTTCACTATGATAATTTTTTCAAGGCAGGGAAGTTCAGGAAGAATTTCGGCAATTTTCTTTTTCAGGGAAGGACTGGTGACCAGTACTTTTGCCCTGCTGTCAAACATGCGGTCTTTTACCGCTTCAGGGCCAAAGGCTGAAAACAGCGGCCCGATAACCCCACCTGCCTTTAGGGTTCCAAGGATACTGATATAAATTTCCGGCACACGCTCAAGAAAGAAGAACACGCGATCACCCTTGACAATCCCTGCCTCATTCACAAGTACATTGGCAAACTTATTTGTAAGGCGTGCCATATCAGCAAAGGTGTACTCCTCCACCGCTCCTTTTTTGCTTTCCCATATCATAGCTTTCTTGTTTTTCCGTTCTGTTTTCAAATGGGAATCAATGGCCACATGGGCAATATTGATATGCTCATTGTCAAACCAGTCAATCTTCCGGGAAATCTTATCCCAGCTAAAATCGCCGCGGATCTCTTCATAATTGTTCAAATTATGTTTGGCAGTGTCTTGCTTTGTAAGGTTTTTGTTTATTGTAGGGTGTCCCAATTGTTGAGTCCTCCTTAACTATATAATCTTTATCCTTTCGACTCTATAACCTTTACAAGGTCCTCCACGCTCTCTAAGTCCACCAGGTCATCGAGTTCCAGTTTTATCCCAAATTTCGTGCCGATTGCTTCGGCAATGGTCATAAGAGCGTAGGAATCAGCACCCAGATCATCCTGAAGATGGGCATCCAGAGTTATCTCTTCTTTGTCTATGGACAATTCTTTTACAATCATTTTTTTTATCTCTTCAAAAGCATCCATATCACACCTTTTCTAATTGTATTAACAGATATATAATTGCCAGGTCGAAATATTTTGTTTGTAATTTGGCGGTGCATAATTTTTTGTAGTTTAAGTGTCTTTCAGCTATATCTGCATGGCTTTAACCAGTCAAGAAAAATTTACACTCAATCAAACAGCTCTATTTCAAAAGCCTCGGCATATCCATGTGAAGTAAGGTCTGAGGGAAAAGATCTACGATAATGTTTATAGGCAATAGCGTTGACCTGCAGGATCCTTTCATCAAACCCGGTACCGTTCCTGCTTAAATTCCTCTGCTGTTGGGAATCGTGCGCTTTAAGCAGAGCCCTTTTCCAGTTTGCCAGTTCCTCATCAAATAAAACAAAAAGATCTTTGCGAATTGTAGTGGTTTTAGGGGCCTGGTTGTACATAGCTACTATCGGTCGTTTCCGATTAAAAGCCAGCGACTTGGCACATTCACGAAAAACCCGGCAGACCCACACATGCGTTTGATTTGTATCATTTCCGGTGGGCAATATTACTATGTCAGGAGCCACTAATTCCATGTGACGCATTATTTTTAAGCGATTTTCTTTAGTGTCAATAAGTGCGGTCTTTCCTTTTTTTTTAATATCTAGAAACGTTGTCCTGTCAGGCGGCAACCCGAATAATTCAGCTGAGCGGTTCTGCTCCATTCGGCGAATTTCGATTTTTTTTCTTCAAGGGGCAGTGATAATCGGCCATCTTTTTCTTCTGCATATTCATCGTCAACACCCGATGGACTGTAAGTGGCAATGGCGTAGTAAATTTCACAGCCATGCTTTGACAGAAGCCTGCATGTTACTGCCGCACTTTCAGGATCATCAGGGTGTGGCCCCAGGGCCACGACACGCCCTTTTGATGGAATATTAATTTTTGCCTTACTTGAGTTTTGCTCTTCCGGCCAGACAAATGGCCGTTGGTCCCAGCAACGCTTCAGATCGGAAATAAATCGGTTCACAATTTATGCCTCTATTTTGATCTATTACAATCAGCAACCTCCCCCTTCCTTTTTGCCTGTACTGCCATAGTCTCAAGAAGCCTTCTTTGATTCGTTGATATCCATGGCCCTTCAACATCAAGGGCTGCATATGGGATATCGTTTTTATTCGCCAATGGACGTATAATAGCATGTGAGTTCATGGCCGGCTGGCAGTTGAAACAGCCAAGATTTATGAAAGCATCATATACTCCGGTTTTAACAGAACAGATAGTCCTATTCTTTTAAATTGCTGAACAATAAATTCTCCGGTACCTGATGCACACTTTGAACTTGAAAGGATGTCCTTTATTTTCCCGTCTTTCATGGGGTACACATTAAAGGTTTCCCCTCCAAGGGAAAGCACTATATTCGGTTTGAGGTTGTGAAATAACATGGACTTTTATAATAAAAAAAGCATAAAACCCTTCAAAATGTTGATTTTCCTATTGACATAAGCAGCAACCTGCCTTAAAGATTTATAAATAAAGCATCTTATGGATGTCAACCTATCCCCCAACAAGAAGGAGGCCCTAATGACAAAAGCAGAACTAGTAGAAAAAATGGCAAAAGATGTAGGTATTTCCAAGGCTGCTGCTGGAAAGGCGCTTAGTTCCCTTACAGGCGGTGTTATAAAAGCCCTGAAGAAAAAAGACGGCAAATTAACCCTTGTAGGATTCGGCACCTTTTCAAAAGTCCGCCGCAAAGCCCGCACTGGCCGCAATCCCCAGACCGGAGACGCTATCAAGATTAAAGCACGCAATGCAGTAAAATTCAAAGCCGGGAAAGCCTTGAAAGATGCTGTATAAGTAAAATTTGACTTGAAGCGGTCTGTCGTGCAAGGCCACAGACCGCTTCAGTTACCTTCCACGAGCCTGCCCCGATATAATTGATGCCTGAGTGAGAAGATACCTTTTCATCGAAACATACTGCATAGGTTCACATGCGCTTTTTGCAGAGGGGTTGTCTGCACACTCCTCCCATCATATTGATATTGTGACAATGCCCGGTGAAAACTGGCGCTGGCGTATGCTTGGTGCTGCACTTTATATTGTAGATAACATTCCTCCCCTTGAACAATATGACGGCATTATAGTCACTGACCTGTTCAATCTTGCTGATTTCAAGGCACTTGTTGGTTCAAAGTGCCCACCTGTCCTGGTATATTTTCACGAAAACCAGATGACTTATCCCCAGCCACCCGGAGACAAAGGTGTATTTCAGCTCGGGATAATAAACATCACCACAGCACTTGCAGCTGACATGGTTGTATTTAATTCGACAATGCATAAGGATGCCTTCTTAGATGCCGTACCTAAATTTCTGAAAAGAGGACGTGACTTCCGGCCTGAAGGCGTTGCAGAAAAAATTCGTAATAAAACAAAAGTCCTCTACCCGGGTATAACCCTGCAGCTTTCCAATGATGTGAATGTTAAAAAACAGATAGACCCGCCCCTTATTGTCTGGAATCACAGGTGGGGATTTGACAAAAACCATGAGATGTTTTTCAGTGTGATTGAGGAGCTGAACCACAGGAAATTTGATTTCCGTCTGGCACTTATGGGAGAGAATTTTGGCATGATACCCGAAGAGTTTAAAAAAGCACAAAAACAATTTAAAAACAAAATAGTTCAGTTCGGATATGTACCTTTAAGAAAGGAATATGAAAGATGGCTTAAACGGGGTGCTATTGTTATAAGCACTGCAAATCAGGAGAACTTCGGCATCTCAGTTATAGAAGCAATGATTATGGGCTGTGCCCCCCTTATGCCTAACAGGCTTTCATATCCTGAAATTCTTCCTGAACCATTCCATGAACATTTTCTTTATAAAAACAGGTATGATCTTGTTGAAAAGCTTTGTATGATAATTTCAGATTATAAGCGGTATGAACATATTCAGGGCCTGCTGGCACAGGAGATGAGGGCTTTATTGTGGGAAAATGTTGCCAAAGGTTATGATAGAGCCCTTGAGCAACTTGCAACATAGTGATGCGCCATCATGGGCTCTACCTTCTGCCGACCCCGGCTTTTGCAGACGGTTTAGGGCGACTACGGGGGCTTGGTTTTCTTGTGGGCCTATTATCATTTCTTGACGCGGTTTTCCTGTAAGAAGCTTTTTTTTCTTTATGGTAGGTTTTGCGCTTTTTGGGCATTTTGTTTGCGGGAACCGGTTTGGGCATGATGGCCCAATCCTCTTCCGGCTCAATGCATGGTAGCTTTCTACCCATAAACTCCTCAATGTCCGGGATATAAAAAGCGTCCTCCTCATCAGCAAAGCTGATCGAGGTGCCCACGGCACCGGCCCGGCCGGTACGTCCAATCCTGTGCACGTAGTCTTCCGGATTGTGGGGCAACGTGAAATTGATCACATGATCCATGCCATCTATGTGAATACCCCGTGCAACAACATCTGTTCCAACCAGTACACGAATCTTTCCTGCTTTGAAGTCTGTGAGCCGGCGGACCCGTTTTTCCTGGGGCACATCGCCTGAAAGCACAGCGCAGTTAATCCCGTAGCGAGTCAGCATCTCTGCGAGCCGACTAACCTCATCCCGCCGATTGCAAAAAATCAGGACTCGCTTAAGATCTTGCAGGTTAATGATATTATAAAGCAGTGCGAACTTTTCGCTGCTAGTCACGATGTAGACCACCTGGTCAACGGTATCCACCGCAACCTGTTCCGGTTCAATTTCCACAGTCACAGGTTGTAAAGTCCAATGGGATGCAAGACGGGAAATGGCATCAGTTAAAGTCGCGCTGAAAAGCAATGTCTGGCGCTTTTCTTTTGGAGGAGTACTGTAGATGATTTTCTTCACATCAGGAATAAAGCCCATATCAAGCATCCGGTCGGCCTCGTCGATGATCAGCACCTCGACCTTTTTAAGAGAAATGATGTTTCGCCGCTGAAAATCCAGCAGCCTTCCGGGCGTAGCCACAGCGATATCTACCGGTAAGTCGGCCAGTTGTTTTTTCTGCTTCTCAAAATTCATGCCGCCAAAAACAGAAGCCATTTTAATATTGCAATACTTGCCAAGCTGGCTGGCCTCTTCTGTGATCTGGAGCACCAGTTCGCGGGTGGGTGCCAGGATCAGGACTCGTGGAGTGCCGGCTCTTCGTTTTCCCCTGATCGGGTTGTTAATTATCCTGGTTATGACAGCGACCAAAAAAGCGGCCGTCTTTCCCGTTCCGGTCTGCGCTCTACCGAAAGCGTCCTTGCCGGTCAATGTACTCGGCAGTATTTCAGCCTGAACCGGCGTACAGTAAGAAAAACCCATGTCATAGATGGCATGAAGAAGCGAATCGGGAAGATCAAAATCGTGAAAGCGGGTCTTGCCCTCAGCCGGCGGAACATTGAAATGCGAAAGTTTCCACGGACCCCTTGCTGCCGAACCAGTTTTCGGCAAGCGGGCATACTTTTCCCGGTGATCTTTCTTACCTTTTTTTCGCTCCGCCCTTCGGTGAAAGGAACCGCTTTCATTTCCTGACGAAAGAGACTTTGTCTTGGATTTATCGGCAGATATTTTTTCTTTATTAAGTTTTTTCCCCGGATCTGCTTTTATGATGATTTCCGGCTTTGCCAGCTTTTGAATTTTAGTTATCACCTGTTTAAAGAACTTTTTCATAATGAAGTAAGATAACTTAATAGAACAGAAAAAGCCAGAACAACCTTTTGCAATTTTCAGGCGGGTTTGCTTATATCTCTGTCCGTCCAACCAGTTTATCTGAACAGAGTTTTTTTCTAAAGTCTTTTGTAAGAGGTTTAATAAATATTTCCTTTGGAGTTGTCTTATACGTTTTATTTTTACGTACAAGGCCAACACCTGTTGTTGTTCCAATGTGTTCCCAGTTAGCAGCTTTATAGCAGGTTCCCTTATAATAATTCCCATCAACAAATGTTTCCATTAAAACAGGATAATAGCTCCACCGATCATACCAGTCCCGGCCAATATGCCTGCTAATCTGGCCTAATGTATGACTGGCTAAATATTTGACTTTTACCCAGGGGAAAATTAAAAATCGCGTATTATTAATTACCCAGGATAAATTTCTGAGACGCTGATGCTCCGTCCATCCGATCCACTTGTCCCTTACACCTATGGATTTTGCCGCCCCTGCAAATAAAGCACATCCTAAAATCTCAGACCCGCTTCTAATAAAATACCGTAAATAAAACCCGAATGGCCTTGTGTCTCCAAGATAATGATATCGGGCCATATATTCCTTCCACAACTTTTCCGATTCTTTGTCTTGAATAACCTCCAAACTTACTTTTCCCAAAGTACCGAGCTTGCCGACAATATCCGGACGTATTTGGGTTCTGGAGGTGAAATCGATCGAACTCTTGGATCGATTATGCTTTATCATTGTTGCTTTTGGTGGAAGCTTAATGAGTCCACTTTTTTCAAGCTTTTCTAGCAGCTTCAAACATGCCTGTTCCTTGTTGCTGCCTGCGGCTGTGAACCATTCCAAGTGTTCACAAATGGTTTGAGCTAACTCTTTACGACTTAATTTTGGAAACAGATTGACTGTTTCCTGGATTTGTTCAACTTCCTGTTGATTCAAGTGGCGGCCACATTGTATTAGGGAAATGTTTTTCGGGATAGT
>JAUXBD010000057.1 GCA_030619585.1 Desulfobacteraceae bacterium | reverse complement strand
TTTTTCCCCCTTTCAAGTGCCCGCTGACTTAGTGCATCAGGGTCGGCATTTTGCATGCACCCTTTATCTTCCGTATGTTCAATATCTAATTCTTCCCCCAGCCCCTGCGTAACCGCCCAAAGGCTCCCCTGCTTCAGGACTTTTTTTTCATCTTTTGTTGATAGTTTAATAGGACCTGTTGACCCCACCCCTGAAGGGATATTCTGGTAAAGGGTATTTGCCAGAAGTTCAAGCCTGGGTTTTATCTCTTTTTCGGTAAGTGAGGAGACTGCAAGTCGCACACCGCAGTTAATATCATATCCCACGCCTCCGGGAGAAATAATGCCGGACTCCCAGTCGAAGGCGGCCACACCTCCGATGGGAAATCCGTATCCCCAGTGGATATCCGGCATACCAATGGATCTTGTTACAATCCCCGGAAGGGTAGCAACATTTGCAACCTGTTTGAAGGCCTCATCCTGCTTAACGGCCTCTAACATTGAGGCGTTTGTATATATACGACCGGGAACGTTCATGGCCCCTGTTTTCGGAACCTCCCAGCAGTACTGGTTTATCTGTTTTAATTCCATAATTGAATTTTTTACTTTCCTATGGGGATCTGACCTGCCTTTGAAAACGGAAATTCCTTATCTCCCACCTTGGGGACTGATATTTTCATATTCCCTGTGAGTTCGTATTCGGTTGACGATTTTGTAAGAAGTTTATAAGCAGATCTCCCGAGTTTGAGAAAGTCGACATCAACAGGAATCTCTACTGTTGATTTTCCATTTTTTGTGATATCGGTTGGCTTAGTAGTGACGCCATTGGCGAACTTTTCCCCACCAAGATTGATTCCATAATTCAACCTTTTTATGGTAACAGCAAATGGATTGTTGTTATCAATTTCCAGGGTCATGAGAAGTGATGCACCTGTAAATGATATGTTCTTTACTTGAATGTTTCTTAAAGAAATTGCAGGGATTTTGGGAATATCCAAACTTCCCTTTGCCTGGTAGGGGATACTAAGCATTGCAATTTGAAAAAAACCTGACAGATTGTATTTGATTTTATCGCTATTGATAAAATCAGTAATTGATTTGAAGAAGTCAAGATAATTGATGCTAATGGGCAGTTCCACGGTTTCAGTTCCTCGAGCCTTTAATGATAAGCCTGTATCTATCGTGCCTTTTAACAAGTCTTTATCTCCGATTTTTAGATCATACCCAATTTTGTCGAGGTTTATTCCTATTGGGTTGGGATTTGTTACTTTAAAACTAAAAACCAGTGTCCCATCAAAGAGAGACATATCCTGGAAAGCCACGCTTTCAAATGCCACGGTGGGTTTTTGAATAAGCTCTTTAAGTGTTGCACATCCGCTAAGAGCAACTGTACAAACGAGTAGTAACAAAATGAGCATTCTTCTAACCATGATGACCTCCTATTTGTTTAGGCGTTGAAATCCATGCTTTGCTGGAGTCAGAATTCTTTGGCTATGCCTATCATTAAATAGAAAAAGTGCCTTTGTCTCCTGGTGATTACATGAAAATTTTGCCGGGGTTTAGAATACCGTTAGGGTCAAAAAGATCTTTTATCTTCTTCATCCAAATCAGTGTGGAAGGGTCTATCTCTTTTGTCAGATATGGCGCTTTGGTAATTCCCACTCCATGCTCGCCTGATATTGTACCGCCAAGTTCAAGGGTGTAATCAAAAAGAGCTTCAATCGCTTTATCTGCTTTTTCAACCTCTTTTTTGTTCTTTTTATCCAGCATGATGTTAAAATGGATATTGCCGTCACCGGCATGCCCGAAACTAACCATGGTAAGTCCTGTTTCACTCCTAAGGTCATCTATCTTTTTGACAAGATCCGGAATTTTATCCCTGGGCACGACAATATCCTCGTTGATTTTGTCCGGACCATATTTAAAAAGGGCAGGGGATACAGCCTTTCGTATTTTCCAAAGGTTTTGGGCTTGCTCGTTTGTCTCTGCAATCTCGACATCTGTTGCACCAAGGCCAATGCAAAGTTCTTTTAATCGTTCAATTGACTTTTTAGCTTCTTTTGCTTCTCCATCCACTTCTAAAAGAAGCAGTGCCTGGGCATCTAACGGAAGAGAAGTTTTAATCTTTGACCGGGCGCATTTTATTGAAGCGTTGTCCATATATTCCAAGGTTCTTGGTATTATGCCTTGCCTTATTATCTCTGAGACAGCGTTTGCTGCCCTGGTTATATTGTCAAAGGCGGCTGTCATGGTTTTTACGGTTTCAGGAAGCGGAAGCAGCCTTACTGTTATGCGGGTGATGACACCAAGGGTCCCTTCAGATCCCACAAGAAGTCTGGTGAGATCATAACCCACAACCCCTTTGATAGTTTGTACACCTGTATTAATTATCTCTCCTGAAGGAAGGACAACCTCAAGTCCCAGTACATAATCCCTGGTGGTACCATATTTAATTGCACGGGGTCCGCCCGCACATTCCGCCATATTGCCGCCAAGGGTTGAAAATTCGGAGCTGGAAGGATCGGGCGGATAAAAAAGACCTTTTTTTTCGACTGCTTTGTGAAAATGCCCGGTAACAACACCCGGCTGTACATTGGCAATGAGATTGTTTGTGTCAATATCAATGATACGGTTAAAACGGGTCATCACAAGGACAACACCACCTCTTACGGCAATTGACCCACCGGTCATACCTGACCCTAAGCCCCGGGGAATTACGGGAAATGCCTCTTTGTTGGCAAGTTTTAATACTAAAGATACCTGTTTGGTGTTTGCAGGGAACAAAACAGCATCAGGCAGAAAGGTCTTTCTGGTGGCATCATATGCGTAACATACAAGGTTCTCTTTCTCCTTTGAGATATTTGCCTTGCCCAGAATGTTTTTTAATTTTCTGTAGGTGGAGCTTTTAAGAGTCATCCTGACAGGTTAATACTTCCCGGCTTCCAGTTTCTTACAAAGGTAATCCACTTGTTTTTTAGTAGCACCGTTTTCTTTTATTCTCTTTTCAACCGTACTTATTGAATGCATAATAGTGGCATGATATCTGTTAAAATACTTTCCAATGGTCTGCAGAGGCTGGTCGGTATACAGCCTTGCTAGATAGATCGCTATCTGTCTTGGAAAAACAACAGCCCGCCTGCGGGAACGTGAGGCAATGTCGTTTTCGGAAACTTTATACTGCTGGCATACAAGATTTTTAATCGCGTCTACGGTAATATTTTTACTTTGACTGACAATGTTTTTCACTACACTTTCAGCAAGGCCAAGATTAATAGGAGACCCTGTCAGGGATGATTTTGCGGCAATCCCCACAAGACCGCTTTCAAGTTGTCTTACATTATCGGAAAGCTCGCTGGCCAGATAATCCACTATTTCACCTGGTATTGCATAACCGTTTTCTTTTGATTTTTTTTTCAGTATCCTCACCCTTGTTCTGAAGTTCGGCGGATCAATATTTGAAACAAGTCCGCTTGAAAGTCTGGACCTCAATTGGTCGCTCATCTTAGGGATGTCTGCCGGAAGATAACAACTGGTAAAAACAATCTTCTTCTTTGCTTCAAGCATGTAATCCAGAGCAAAAGAGAGTTCGTTCTGGGTGTGTTCCTTGCCGCTGAGAAAATGTATGTCCTCAAGTAGAAGCACATCACAGTTCTTTCTGTACTTTTTTTTGAACTTATCTATGGATTTACTCTTAAAGGAATAGATCATTTCGTTGGCAAAGTCCTCGGCAGTGACATAGTACACCCTGTCAGAGGGATACTTGGACATGATATGGTGCCCCATGGCTTGTGAAAGATGGGTTTTGCCCATTCCTGTTTTGGACAATAGAAACATAGAGTTCTGGTCTGAACTCCTGTTAGATGCAAGGGAGTGGGCCAGGCGGTAGGCATAATCATTGTTTTTGCCCACCACAAAGTTGTCAAAGGTAAAATCTCTTCTCAGCAGACGCCCCACATACTGGGGCCTATCCATATTTGGCAGGCCGGGTTGATTGGTGTATTTAAAAATATCTTCTTTCTTATGAGCTGTTGAAGGGCTGGGTTTTTTATTAAAATGTTTTTGCTTTTTTGAAGATTTGTCCTTTTGGGAAATTTCCAGCATAAGCCTGCAGTCATTTCCCGATGCTTTTTGCAGCTCTTTCTCTATTATGGAGCTGTAGTTGTCTTTAATTCGTTTCTTGTAAAAAAAGTTGGGGCAGAAAAGAACAACAACACCCGATTGACAACTGCTCAGTTCCAGGGGGTCAATCCACATCTTATAACTGTGCCCTGGTATAAGACTTTTTATTGCAAGTTTGGCTTCCTGCCAGATCGCTTCCATGGGGACAAAATTCTCTTAAAACCAGTAAAGGACCGAATAAAATTTTTCAGTAGTGACAATACAATCTTGAAATATCAGAGATATCCTAAGATTATTATAAATTTTGGAACATTCTTGAAAAAAGACGGATAATATGTAAGTCACCAAACTTTTCGAGTCAAACCCAGAAAAAACGGGTTTGCATCTCTTTTAGAAAAAGTTGTCGTCAATATATATGTGTTTGATATTATTTGGTTACGTGCGATGAGAACCACAACTACGCCTAAATACAATATTTTTTTGATCAAGTTTTATTTTTAAATATTTTAGGTATATGCATCGTTATTATCGGAATTTTACCTAAAGTTAGTTTCTCCGAATATCTATTAATTACTTCGATTTCCTATCATTTTTAAAAAACTAAATCTGTTTGAAAAAAAACTACAAGCATGTAATGTTATGAAAACTTTGTATTCATCCGGAGAGTTTATTTTTGATACCTACAACAATTTTGCATAACAAAGGCAACCTTACTTTATGAAAGATATTCGACCTGTTATTAGCATAACCATGGGCGATCCTGTTGGTATCGGCCCTGAAATTATCCTCTTCGCCCTTCAGAACTCCTCCTTATATAAGGAGTGCAGGCCTTTAGTAATAGGTGATCTTGGCATTATGGAATCAGCTATGAAATGTACCAATAGTGACCTTGATTTTAATCCGGTTGATGATCCCGGGAAAGGAATCTATAAATGCGGACAGGTTGACCTTTTACGCTGTAGTGATCTAAACCCTGAGGATGTGTCATGGGGTCTTCCCACAACTCAAACAGGTATGGCTATGGTGAGTTTTATAGAAACAGCAACCGAAATGGCCATCTCCGGACAAGTAGATGCTGTGGTCACATGCCCCATTAACAAGGAAGGGCTAAAAATGGCTGGGAGTAAATTTCCCGGACACACCGAACTTATAGCCAGCCGGACAAATACAAAAGAATTCGCAATGATGCTTTCAGGTACAATACTTAAGGTGGTGCTTGTAACTATCCACGTGCCTTTAAAAAAAGTTCATGATTCTCTTTCAACTGAAAAAATTTTCAGCACAATTAAAATCACATCCCAGGCGTTAACCCAACGTTTCGGTATTGAACGCCCCTGCATCGGTGTTGCCGCACTGAACCCCCATGCAGGCGAAAATGGCATGTTTGGAGACGAGGAGGAAGAACTAATAATACCTGCCGTCAAACGTGCAAAGGAGGATGGGATAAATGTAAAAGGACCTTTTCCTCCTGATACTATTTTTTATAATGCCAAAAAAGGGGCCTTTGATGCGGTCGTCTGCATGTACCATGACCAGGGGCTTATTCCTTTCAAACTCATGCACTTTAGTGATGGTGTTAATACAACCCTGGGGCTTCCAATTATAAGAACTTCAGTCGATCACGGCACAGCCTATGACATTGCCGGAACCGGAAAGGCAGACCACCAAAGCCTTGTGGCAGCAATTGAGATGGCCACAAAACAGGCGCTGTCAAGAAGAGCAAATAACTATGGAACCCGATAAAATAATTATACGTGGTGCAAGGCAGCATAATTTAAAAAATATTAATGTTGAAATCCCCAGAAATAAGTTTGTGGTGATTACAGGCCTGTCCGGGTCGGGGAAATCCACACTTGCCTTTGATACCATTTATGCTGAAGGGCAGCGCAGGTATGTGGAATCCCTTTCATCATATGCACGTCAGTTTTTGGAGCGCATGGAAAAACCTGATGTGGATATGATCGATGGCCTCTCTCCTGCCATAGCCATTGAGCAGAAAACAGCAAGCCACAACCCCAGGTCAACAGTGGGGACTGTAACTGAAATTTATGATTACCTCCGCCTCCTGTTTGCCAGGGTGGGATCTCCCCATTGCCATATCTGCGAGGAACCCATATCTTCCCAAACCCTTGATCAGATTGTGGACGAAGTTATCAGCCTGCCTGAAAAAACGAAAATTATCATATTGTCCCCAATTGTGGAAGCAAAGAGAGGGACCCATGAGAAGCTCTTTAAACAACTTAAAAGAGAAGGCTTTGCCAGGGTATCTGTCGACGGAAAGATCATGGAGATAGAGGATGTGGGAAAGCTGGACAAAAAAAAACAGCATAGTATCTCTGTTGTTGTGGATCGTCTTGTTATAAAACCGTCCATAAGAAACCGTCTGGCGGATTCTCTTGAGCTTGCCACATCCCAGTCAGGAGGCCTTGTTACTGTTGATGTTATGGATAAAGAGCCTATTTTCTTCAGTGAAAAGGCTGCATGTATAAAATGCCGGATAAGCTATCCCGAATTCACACCTGCAAACTTTTCATTTAATTCCCCCCAGGGGGCCTGTCCCAAATGTGACGGTCTGGGTGCAACCACGGAGTTTGATCCTGATCTTATTATCCCGAACCAGGACCTGTCACTAAGGGAGGGTGCTGTTTTGCCATGGGCTGCCCGGAGTTCGGTACAGTTTGCGGAGTTCCTTGACGGCCTTACCCGCTTTTACAGGGTTGATATCTATACGCCTTACCAGGACCTTCCCGATAAATTTAAAAACGTGCTTCTATACGGGTCAGGGGAAAGGGAGATCCCTTTCTATTTTGAGAAAAATGAACGCAGGGTCACATATAAAAGACGCTTTGAGGGCCTGATCCCCAATCTTGAGCGCAGATACCTGGAAACCGACTCGTTTCAGGCCAGAGAGGAGATAAAACAGTATATGAATTTTAAGCCCTGTCCGGAATGCAGCGGTTCAAGGCTGAATACTGCAAGCAGGCATGTGAAAACAGGTGAGCTTGCAATCTCCGAGATAACATCCCTTTCCATTGAAAAAGCCATGATCTACTTCAGGGAACTTAAACTGAGTGGCAAAAAAGCCCTTATTGCAGACAGGATACTTAAAGAGGTCATTGAAAGGCTGGGTTTTCTTGAAAACGTAGGGCTTTCATACCTCACATTGGACAGGGCTGCCTCAACACTTTCCGGTGGCGAGAGCCAGAGGATACGGCTTGCCACTCAGATTGGATCAAAACTCACCGGTGTTCTCTATGTTCTTGACGAACCCAGTATCGGCCTGCACCAGCGGGACAACCGGAGACTTCTTGCAACACTTTTAAATATGCGTGATATGGGAAATACCGTTCTGGTTGTTGAACATGATAAAGAGACCATCCTCGCAGCAGATTATGTGATAGATATGGGGCCCGGGCTGGTATCTGGAATA
>JAUXBD010000063.1 GCA_030619585.1 Desulfobacteraceae bacterium | reverse complement strand
GGATGCGCACCCCAGAGCTTCATCAACACTTGTCAGGCCGCAAACCTTGATCTGAGGTGAGTCAGTAGGCTTTTTTTTTATACTATTTTCCATCTTTTTTCATAAGAGTTCGAAGAAAATACCGTGTATTATCAGCCCTTACCAGGCTTTCACCAATGAGAAAACTTGTAATCCCGAACGCAAGATTATTTTCGATATCCCTTCTATTGCTTATTCCGCTTGCAGCCACCGCCACCTGGTCAGGTGCAAAAAGTGATTTCAAACGCATGGCTGTATTGACATCTGTTTCAAATGAGCTTAAATCACGATTATTTATACCTATAAGCTTTGCCCCTGAAAGAGTGGCGATCTCAAAGTCCTCTTCTGAATTTATCTCCACCAGAGCATCAAGTTTCAACTCTTTGCACAGGGACAGATAATCTTTCAGCTGCTTTTTTGACAGAATCCTTACTATAAGAAGAACCGCGTCTGCTCCTATGATTAAAGACTCATATATCTGGTAAGAGGAAACAAGAAAATCTTTTCTAAGAATGGGAAGGGCGGTGTTTTGCCTTGCTGTTTTTAAATCTTCAAAACTACCCTTGAAAAAACCGGTATCCGTAAGCACTGAAATAGCCCGCGCACCTCCAGCCTCATATTCCCTTGCATATAAAGCAGGGTCAATGTCAGGCCTGATATCTCCTTTTGATGGAGACGCCCTTTTTATTTCAGCTATAATATTCACTCCGGATGGACCTAAATTTTTCAGGTTTTCAAAAAACGGACGGGTTTCTTTTCCGCAAAGTGCCATCTCTCTAATTTTCTCTATTGGAGTGGATCTCTTGGCCCTTGCCACCTCCTTTTTCTTATGTTCAACAATCTCTTTTAAAAAGTCTTTCCCCATTATCCGTTTTCCCGGGTAAAGTTTACAAGTTCCTCAAGTTTTAACTTTGCCTTGCCACTGTCAATGGAATCTTCAGCAATCTTTATACCTTCGTTAAAATCCTTTGCCATATCTGCTGACACAAGTGCGGCTGAGCTGTTTAAAAGGACAACATCCCTTTTCGGACCTTTTTCTCCATCTAAAATGCTTACTGTAATCTCGGCATTTTCTTCAGGGTCGCCTCCCACCATATCAGAAGGATCAGCCTCCTGTCCGAAAAATTGTTCAGGAGTAATATCATAGGTGCTTATCATGCCATCTTTAAGTTCTGATACGCGTGTTGCAGCACAAACGGATATCTCATCCAACCCATCGTGCCCATGGACCACAAAAGCTCTTTTTACTCCAAGAAGTTTAAGAGTATTTGCAAACATCTCGGTAAGTTCGGGGGCAAAAACTCCGATAAGCTGGCAGTTGGCCCCCGCAGGGTTGGTAAGAGGTCCAAGCATATTGAAAATGCTACGAATTCCCACTTCTTTTCTTGCTTTTGCTGCATATTTCATTGCACCGTGATACAAAGGGGCAAACATAAAACCTATACCGACCTCCGCAACAGCTTCCTCCACAACTTCAGGGTCAACATTAAGGTTTACCCCCAAAACCTCCAAAAGATCAGCACTTCCGCATTTGCTGGAAATGGAACGGTTACCGTGCTTGGCCACTGTTACGCCGCAGCCGGCCACAACAAATGCTGTTGTGGTTGAAATATTAAAGGTCTGTGCGCCGTCTCCCCCGGTTCCGCATGTATCAATCACAGTTGCAGCCGAAGTTTGAATACGAACAGCTTTTTTCCGCATGGCCCGGGCAGCACCGGCGAGTTCTTCAAATGTTTCTCCTTTGGTCGAAAGCGCCCCCATAAAAGCGCCCACCTGTGAATCCGTAATGTTGCCGGAAAAAATTTCAGTTATCATCCGGGCCATCTGCTCTTCGTTAAGATCCTCACCCCTGACTATCTTATTCAGGTTTTCTCGAAACATGGAAATTCTCCTTTTTTTACGTTTACGCAAACTCCAGAAAGTTCCTTAAAATCCTTTTTCCTTTGGGAGTCATGATCGACTCGGGATGAAACTGAATTCCTTCGGTCACATGGGTTTTGTGCCTTAGCCCCATGATCTCTCCGTCATCAGATTCTGCAGTTATATCAAAACACTCGGGCAGCCCTTGCCTTGAAACAGACAATGAATGGTAACGCATGACTGAAAACGGTTTGTTAATTCCTTTATACAGTTTTTGCCCATCAGCAGTTATAACTGATGTCTTGCCGTGCATCAACTTTTTTGCCGAAACTATTTTCCCGCCAAAAGCCTGGGCAATGGTCTGATGGCCGAGACAAACACCAAGTATGGGTATCTTTCCTGACAGGTTCTTTACCAATGCAAGGGATATCCCTGCTGATTCAGGACGTCCCGGCCCCGGGGAGATAACTATCCCCGCAGGCTTCCATGAGACAAGCTCATCAACTGTTACAGCATCATTTCTAACTACCTTCACATGAGCGCCAAGCTGTCTTAAATACTGCACCAGGTTATAAGTAAATGAATCATAGTTGTCAATCATGACAATCATAACTGTTTCCCCCTTTATATGCCGCCTTTTTCCAGAAGCTGCAGCGCCTTTTGAATGGACATAGACTTGTTGACTGACTCCATACGTTCACTTTCAGGATCAGAGTCTGCAACGATTCCCGCTCCTGCACGAACGGTCAGTTTTCCGCCCTCTATGCAAGCTGTTCGAATGGTAATTGCCATATCCATATTACCGTTAAATGATATATATCCCACTGCCCCACCGTATGGCCCCCTGGGCGTATCTTCAAGCTCTGCAATGATCTCCATAGCCCTTATTTTAGGAGCCCCTGAAAGGGTTCCTGCCGGAAAGGTTGCTGCAAGGAGGCCCCATGCGTCGCATTCATCTTTCATGTCGCAAGTGATGTTGGAGACAATGTGCATTACATGTGAATACCGTTCAACAAACATCAGGTCTGTAACCTGTACGGTTCCTGTTTCAGCCACCCTGCCAAGATCGTTTCTCCCCAGGTCAACCAGCATAAGATGTTCCGCCCTCTCTTTTTCATCAGAGAGCAGTTCATCTGCAAGATTCCTGTCCTCCTGCTGGTTTGCCCCCCTGGGCCTGGTGCCTGCAATCGGTCGAAGGTTTGCGATCTTGTTCTCCAGTCGCACCATGGTTTCAGGGGATGAACCCACAAGAGCCATGTCATCCAGATGCATGAAAAAAAGATAGGGAGATGGGTTCACATATCTCTGGGCCCTGTAAAGTTCCCATAGATCAGGGGGATTATCACATACAAATGGTTGTGAAATAACCGATTGTATAATATCACCTGCCAGAATATATTCCTTTACGGTTTTCACTTTGTCCCGGAACTCTTGTTCATCTATTTGGTTGCTGAGCTTGTAAGAAAGCCGGCCTGCCCTGCCCTCCTCCATAACCAATGGTTTGTTCATCTTCTGAAGCATCAATTGGATACGATCTTCCGCAGATTCGAAAGCCTTGTTTGCATCATCGGCATCATCAAGAAAGCTGATCACAACACACAGCAAAGTATTTTGTATATTATCAAATACAAGTAGCTGATCAGGTATCATGAAGTTCCCGAGGGGCTTGTCATCAGGCCAGTTGTTTGGGATCGCTTCAAAAAATGATACCATCTCATATGTAAAATATCCCACCAGACCTCCCCAAAACCTTGGGAGGCCCGGCAATTTAGCAGGGTTATACCTTTCCATCAAACCCTTAAGAACTTTAAGCGGATCTGAATTATGAGGAATTTTTTCACATGAGCTGTCTTTTCTGACCTCAACAAAATCCTTATAAACCGTGATATGGCAAACAGCTGAAACACCTAAAAAGCTGTATCTACCCCATCTTTCACCACCCTCTACACTTTCAAAGAGAAACACAGGCCCTTTGTTTTTGTAAAATTTCTTTAAAAGTGACACCGGGGTTTCAGTATCTGCAAGAATCTCCACGCAAAGGGGAATTACATTACTCTCCTTTGCCAGGTCACAAAACTGGTCCTTTTCCGGAAATTTTTTCAAAAGCATCGGTTTTTCCTTTATGATTTATTTGTAATAAAAAAGGGCCGCAGAAATCTCTACGACCCTTATGTTTAAATAAAAGACCGTGAACTTTGAGCTGCCCACGGTTTTAAATAGCTCGTAACTACTCAAACATCAGACTGACATCTTTCCGCTGGCAAACCCTGAAATGTATTTTTGCCACCGCCAGCATTTAAATCCAATATTTTTGTTTAGTTTTTTATTCATATTACAGTTCTTTACGTTACATAATTATTTTTCGATTATATTTGCCGCCCTCCTTTTGTCAAGGTTTTTGTGGCTTTTATAATTTTTTGATTGAAATATGCTTTAGTTTCTCGGAAGCATTGAAAGTTGCCGGCAGGAAAGATCCGGATATTATCCTGGTAGGTGAAATGAGGGATCTTGAGACCATATCTCTTGCATTGACATGCGCAGAACTTGGAATTCTTGTGTTCGGCACTCTTCATACAAACAGCGCGGCAAAAACAATAGATAGGATAACAAACGCCTTTTCCACAGAACAACAACCATAGGCACGCACAATGCTTTCTGAATCAATCAAAGTAGTCGTGGCCCAGCAGCTTGTAAAAACAGCTGACGGTAAGGGAAGATGTGCCGCAAATGAGATACTTTTAGGCTCCCCTGCCCTGGACAGTATGATAAGAGAGGGTAAAATCTCCCAGATAGGTTCGTTGATACAAACAGGAACGGGCGCAGGCATGCAATCCATGGATCAGCATCTCATGCAGTATGTTAAAGAGGGCAAAATAACGCGTGAAACTGCCCACGAAAAAGCCATTAACAAACAACTTTTTGAATGAGGTACCCTAAAGACATTTCCGCACGCTTAAGATTTTCTTAAAGATTGAGGCAGCATTATTTTATTCACTGATTTTATATCCAATAGAATTGTAGCCCGTAAGACGTCTACCATGCATTCTGGCAAGCATGTTTACATCCAGATCAGCATAATCATAGATTATGACTTCTTTCTTCATATCATGCAGGCGGTGAAGACGCCCTGCATACTGGTTTAATATCCCTTTCCATGACACAGGTAACGTAAGAAATAATGTATCCAGCCTGGAATCATCAAATCCCTCACCAAGATAACGGCCTGTAGCGATAATTACTCTTTCTTCGTCCTCTGAAACATTTGCCAGTTTTTCCTGTAGGTTCTGTCTCTCTCTGGTTCCCATGCCGCCTTTCAATACAAATATATTCTTCACTCCGGGCGCAAGCATTTCAGACAGTATCCGGAGATGAGCAACCCTTTCAGTCAAGATAACCGGACAGCGTTTTGCCTTTAAAGAGACTATAACATCTTTAACAATCATTTTGTTTCGCACTGCATCACAAATCAGCTCAGCATAGATCTCATGTATAGGCAGATTTTCTTTTGCCAACAGCGAAGGCGAAAGTTTAAAATCGGTGTTTCGAACAATCACTTTATGTTCAAAAGGACGCGCCATAGCCTGTTTACGGTCATCAACTTTATACCGCAGCGGACCACAGTTCATAAAAACAATTGGATGATGACCGTCTTTCCGAGTGACTGTGGCTGACAACCCGGTAATATATTTTGCTTTACTCTGCCTTGCGACAATTTCAAAGCTTCTTGCTGAAATATGGTGGCATTCATCCACAATAACATGTCCGTATTCAGCGACAATATCATCGACAGCGCCCTTTTTACTCAGACTTTGTATCATTGCGATATCAATAACCCCTGTAGTTTTTTGTTTGCCGCCCACGATATGCCCTACATCTGCACTGTCGATGTTCAGGAACTCTTCCACACGATCTTTCCATTGATCAAGAAGCTGTTTACGATGAACCATGATCAGGGTATTAACTCTTCTTATGGATATCAATTTCAAAGCGACTACTGTTTTACCAAAAGCTGTCGAAGCGGACAGAACACCTGTATCATATAATTCCAAAGCATTAGCCGCCTCAACCTGTTCAGGTCTCAGTTCGCCTTTAAATGTAACAGAGATTGGTTTTCCTTTGAATCGTTCATCAATAATTTCAACATTAATGTTTAATGAATGCAGGAGTTCATTTACATCATCCAGGCATCCTATGGGAATGCCGATATGCTTTGGGAAGTCTTCGCAGCAATGGATTATTCTTGGTTTATTATATGTGGGGAAACGCATTGCCTGAGCCCTATAAAATTCAGGATTCTGAAACGCTGCAATCCGGATTAGCCTGTTTAAAAGAGCTGGCGGCAGAGGTTCTTTTTCAATATAAATCTGGTTTCCAAGAACCATCTCGATATGATCTGGCAAGGGCCCTTTGATTGGGACTTCTTTTTTACGTCCTGATGGAGATATTTTCCACGGATTGTCATCATCCTCATCTGTGGAAACCATTTTAACGCCGATGATTCCACCTGATGTGGCAGCATTGCTCACTATTTTTTCTACTTCAAAAGATCCGATGCGTTGTATTGATGAGAGGTATCCCCACTGATCTTCAAATGGATTAAAATGCTCATCCAGAAAAACGGTATTGCCGTTCTCACGAGGATTTTTCTGAAGCGGCAAGGCGATAAGATTCCCAAAACCGCCTTTTGGCATTGTATCCTGACTTGGGAAAAACCTATCATATGAATCCAGCCCCACATCGGGCCTCTTCTCCATTGTTCTGGTCAACATAAAAGTGCCAAGTTTTCTTGCAAGAGAGACAGGGACAGGTTCTGAGAAAAACAGCCATATATGTCCCCCGTTGCCCGATCGAGACCGTTCAAGCGCAACCGGCACACCATATGACCGGCATGTCCCCATAAAAGCAGTGGCATCTTCTTCCCACGTCTTTTTATCAAAGTCAGCAGCAAGGAACCAGCAGGTTTCATCAGGCAGCATTGGATACACTCCCATGACAAACTCTTTTTTCGACCGACTGTTTACCTGAGTTCCGGTAAGGTGGCTTTTGATGATCTCAGCTGAGACGGGGATAAAATTTCGTTTTGTACAATCAGCGCACTTAAACTTTGGTTTGCCGCATAAACCTCTTATCCATTCATTTCTACATGCCGGCTGATATCCGCTTTTTCCGGTTTTTTGACTTTCAAACCGTTTCGGAAAAACATCTTCTCTTCCTCTGAATAGAGACCGGAAAAGAGATATCTTTTCATCTTCTGATAAGTTTCTATTAAGTGTAGCAGTTGTTGAAGAGAGACTGCTGTTTGTGATCTGCCGCTTTTGTTTGTTTAAATATTTTATTCTCTCAAGTAGAGCAAAGCGTTTGTTATCG
>JAUXBD010000019.1 GCA_030619585.1 Desulfobacteraceae bacterium | reverse complement strand
TGGATGGAAGAGAGCTGTTACTTATTCTTCGGTTAAGTGCTTCACCAGGGACGCATCGATTCCCATTTTAAATCTTACTCCAAAACCCTGGGGGCTTACCCTTACAACTTTACCGATCATGGTGATTGGATTTTGATCTTCAGTGTACTGGACATACATTGTAATGGTCTCCCCCACTTTAATAGAGGCTGGTGATTCTATAAATCCTCCGCCGTAACTTATATCCTGGATAAACGCTGTATAGTTTGAGTCCTGGACCGCGTATTGTACTGAAGTTCTACACTTATACCTGGCATCTTTTCTTCTTTCTTCGGATTGACCAAGTTTATCTGAAGTCGTCATTAATAAAAATCCTTATTTCCCTTTAGGCTGCACGATCTCTGATCCGGGTAGAAATTTGAGCCCGTTATTCGTTATGGATGCTTGGCCCTTAAAAACATAACCGGAAAAACGGGTCCAGTCTTTAAAATTTAATATAGAGCCCTGCTTAAAAAAGTAATAATCGCCATCTGTCCGGTATTGTTTATTAATGGAATTAAATACCGGCATCCGGCTGAATTCTGACATCTTAACCCTATAGGGGTACTCTTCTTTTCCGCCAGTTGACCCTGCAACAATAATACTATCTATCAGTTTCCATGGCAATACCTTTGAGACCGTAATAAAGTTATAAGCATAATTCTGCAGACGGGATATTGCCCTTATGGCCGAATCGTTTGATGGGGATTTAAGCAGAAAGTCAATATAGGCGGCATCTGTATTTAGATTGGCTGCCTTACTGAAGTATATCTCAGATAGTTTTGCTTCAGCATCTTTTAAATTTTTTGATTTCGGAAAATCCTGTATAAACTGTATGAGAGCTTTTTTAGAGTTTGATAGTACTGCATTTTTAAATCTCTTCTCCTCTATCCTGGAAAGTAAAGACCGGTTGAAACGGCTTTTGGGGAAATCTTTTATAAAAGCCTCATAATGCTCAATTTTATCATTCATTTTTATCTGATGGTATCGGATCTCTTCCAAACGGGCGACTGCTTTATCCGTGTATTTCCCCTGTGGATAAATCTCAAGAAATGTTGAGTATGCCTTAACTGTGTCAATATTTTGTGCATCTTTATAATGCAGCTCTTCAATTCGTGATTTTGCAGCATCATTGAATGTGCCTGAATAGTTCTTCCATAGAGACAGTCCTGCAAGAAAATTTTCATAACCCTCAATATTGTCCTGGTTTTTTGCCGTTTCCCATCTGGCAAGTTCGATTTTTTTACGCGCTTTTTGTGCGTATTCTCCTTTCGGGTGTTTTTTTAGAAATGTTTCATAGGCCTCTAAACTGCCAATTTTACCGGCACTTTCAAAATCCGCAGGGATTGTTGCGCAACCGGAACCAGCAAGAAGAAAAGCCATAATAGATAAAATCCCCAGCCAGCGTACCCTGTCCATCTCTCCTCCGTTAAAAAAGCTATTAATCATGATATGTTAATCCGCCGATCCCCTCAAATATCAATATATTAAGATTACACGGAAGACCACTACTGGTGTTTACCAGCAAAGAAACCCTCAGGCAAGCTATTATTTCTAATGAATTTCTTGGAAGCGGGTTAAACCTTTACAGGGGTACATTTTTATAATAACTATTGCAACCAGATAAAGATATTAGCCAAACTTCTATTGCTACACATAACCTGGCTTTCAATCTTTAATAAAAAAGGCCACCCTTATTGGAGGATATTCCAATGATCAAACCGACCTATGAAGAATTGGAAAAAAGGGTTAAAAAATTAGAAAAGGCGCTATTCAATGAGAAGGATTTTACCGAGACCATTTTGAATGCCCAGCAGGATACCTTTTTACTCTTCGAGCCGACCACCGGAAAAGTCATTCACTGGAACCGGGCTTTCAATGATATCACGGGGTACACCGACGAAGAGATAGCCGGGATGGCAGCACCAGACTCCTATTACAGCCCCGAGGATTTGGAGCGAGCAAGCATCTTAACCCAAGATGTCATGGGAATAGGGACCGGTACGATAGAGCTGGAACTGATATGCAAGGATGGCCATAAGATTCCTACAGAATATAAGGTCTCGGTGATTAAGGATAATGAGGGTAAACCGAAATACTTTATCTCCATCGGCCGAGATGTCTCAGACCGCAAGCGAGCAGAAGAGGAATTGGTCAGACACAGGGTACATCTTGAAAAACTGGTGGAGGAGCGTTCAGCTGATCTGAGAAAAACAAACAAACAACTTGAAAATGTGATGGAGGCTTCAACCCAGGTCGCAATCATGGCAGTTGATATGAACGGGATGTTTACACTTTTTAACACCGGCGCTGAAAATACTTTTGGATACAGATCAGAGGAAGTGATAGGAAAATCAACGCCTGAAATCATGCTTTATGAAGACGGGTTGCAAATTTTTGGCGCTGCTATAGCAGACAAGGTGTGGCGACCTGTTGAAAGGAGTGAACTGCTTTCGGCAGATGTATTGTCAGGTGTTTTAGAAGGGTTCGAGACCGCCGCAAAAAGAAAGGACGGAAAGTGGATATATGTAAGCCTGAATTTAAGCCCTCTAAAAGATGAAAATAATCAAACGACAGGTATTCTTGGTATAGCCTATGACATCACCGAGCGCAATGCATTTGAAAACGAATTAAAGCATGCAAAGGAAGATGCTGAAGCGGCAAATGTTGCAAAAAGTGAGTTCCTTGCCAACATGAGCCATGAGATCCGGACGCCTATGAACGCCATAATCGGTATGAGCGAACTGATAATGTCAACCGATATGACACAAAAACAGAGGGATTTTTTGAAAATTATCCGCACATCTTCAAGATCATTGCTCTGGATCATCAACGATATTATGGATTTTTCCAAGATTGAGGCAGGAAAGCTGGACATTGAAAGCATCCCCATAACATTAAGGGATATTATTGAAGTGATTCCCGACATGTTTGTCGAAAATATCATGGAAAAGGAGATTGAAATTATACTGGACATAGATCCGGGCATACCTGAACGTATTATTTGTGATCCTGTACGTCTGCGGCAGATCCTTGTCAACCTGGTGTCAAATGCATTTAAATTTACCGAGGAAGGCCATATTGGGGTTTCTGTCTGTAAACAATCTATGACGGATAAAACCGTTGAACTGCTTTTTAGTGTGAGCGATACAGGCATCGGTTTTGACACAAAGATTAAGGATAATCTTTTTAAAGCATTTGCCCAGGCTGACGGTTCCACAACCAGAAAATATGGCGGAACAGGCCTTGGTCTGACCATCTGCAGGCGGCTTGTGGATATGATGGGAGGAGAGATCTGGGCAAAGAGCGAACCCGGAAAGGGAAGTTCATTCTGTTTTACCATAAATGTGGTTATTTCCAGAGACCGGCCTGATCGGGATTTTACTACCTACTCGTCATTAAAAAACAAGAAGATACTTATTGTCGATGACAATCCATCTACACGTGAGATAATGAAACTTTATGTCAGTTCCTTTGGTTTCATGGCAGAAACAGCTGACAGCGCCTTTTCCGCTCTTGATCTATACAACGAGTCTAAATTAGGAGAACAATATGATCTGATTATTATGGATATAAAGATGCCGGGCAAAGACGGGGTTACTGCTTGTGAAGAAATCCTTAATGATGCGGGCTCAAATGCTCCGGCCATAATCATCATGAGCGCATCATTTAGACAGGACGACATAAAGCGGATGCAGATGGCAAACATCGACAGTTTTATTATGAAACCGATAAAAAAATCATCTCTTTTTGATGCCATAAATGAGCAGTTTGGATATAAACCTTCCAGATTAAAAAATTTTTCATCAGAGATTACAAAGCAGGATGATTTTTCCGATGTGAGCATCCTGCTTGTGGAGGACAACCCAATTAACCAGATTGTTGCAAGTGAGATTCTCATGGCAGTAGATGCCAGGGTAGTAAAGGCGGGTACAGGTATTGAAGCTATTGACGTACTGAAACACGAACAGGTTGACGCGGTTCTGATGGATGTGCAGATGCCGGAGATGGACGGCTTTGAGGCAACCAGAATCATCAGAAACGGACTTAAAATGGCTGACCTACCCATAATAGCAATGACAGCCCACACCATGCAAGGTGACCGTGAGGCATGCATTGCAGCTGGAATGAACGATTATCTCCCTAAACCTATTGATTCAAAGGAACTTTTCAGGGTTCTTAAAAAAAATATTGCCAGGTTGAAAGACAAACAGCTTTCTTCTGCAGATGAAATAACTATTCATACAATTGATAAAAGCATATTGCCGGAAATCCTGCCGGGAATTGATGTTGAATCAGGGTTAAAGAGGGTGAATGGGAACCGGACACTGCTCGTCCGGATTATACGGGAGTTTAAAAGAGACCATGCTGATGCAGCTGGTCGGATTAAAAATGCCCTGGAAAAAAAGGATATGGAACTTGCTTTACGATTAAGCCACACAATAAAAGGTGTTGCTGCTAACTGTTCTGCAATGGACCTTGCGACATCAGCTCAAAACCTTGAATCAGGGATCAAAAAGAGGCAAAACGACAAGTATAAAGATCTCTTAAATGATTTTGACGTTTTACTCAAACAGGTTCTGGAGGCAGCCGCAATACTGGAACAAAGAAATGATGAAGAAAAAATAGTTGAAAAGAGTGTTGATAAAAATTTTTCTGAAGCAAATCGTCTTATAAGCAAGCTGTCAGGATATCTCAAACAAAGAAACAATGTTAAAGCAGAGGCCTGTATGGAAGGAATCAAACAGTATTTATGCAATACCAAATTCCATGATGAGGCAATCAAACTTGAGGATAAAATAGACAGGATGGATTACAAAAGCGCACACAATATCTTATCACTGCTGGCTGACAAAATGGAAATTTTAGTTGACGAGGTAGATAAATGATAAAATTACCATCAAAAAAAACAATTCTGATTGTGGATGATATGACTATAAATATCAAGCTGCTTACTGCAACATTAAAATCGGAATATGAGATATGTTTTGCCACAAATGGGCCTGATGCCCTGGAAATTGCAGATTCCGACAATCCCCCTGACCTTGTTTTACTGGACGTCATGATGCCTGATATGGATGGGTATGAAGTGTGCGCCAGGATAAAAGAAAACAGATACACTCAAAACATTCCGGTTATTTTTATCACAGCACAAGATGAAGAAAGCTATGAAACAAGGGGGTTTGAGGTCGGCGCAGTAGATTATATTAAAAAACCGTTTAATCGAGAGATCGTTAAACAGCGGGTTAAAACCCACATTTCCCTTAAAAGCGCCAGGCAAGCCTTGGAGAATCAAAAGAATAGTTTGAAAAAAAAAGTTAAAGAGAGAACCCGGGAGCTTGAGGAAACGCAGGTAGAGGTTGTTGAGCGCCTTGGCCTGGCAGCAGAATTTCGAGATGAAGCAACCGGAAATCACGTAAAAAGAATGAGTGAATACTGCCGTTTGCTTGCCAAGGCTTCAGATTATACTGCTGAAGAGTATGATACGTTTGCTTTGTCGAGCACACTTCATGATGTGGGAAAAATCGGCATACCGGATAATATTCTTCTAAAACCAGGCAAACTGACCAAAGATGAATGGGAGATAATGAAGAGTCACGCTTCAATCGGGGCTAAGCTATTAGCCGGCAGCAAATCAAAATTTTTGAATTTAGGAGAATCAATAGCCCTGACACACCATGAAAAATGGAATGGGACAGGGTATCCCCACGGAGTTAAAGGAGAAAAGATCCCCCTGGAAGGGAGAATTACATGCATATGCGATGTCTTTGACGCGCTTATTTCCAGACGTCCATATAAGGAAGCATGGCCCGTAGAAAAGGCAATGGATGAAATCAGTAATGGTGCCGGTATCCATTTTGATCCTGGACTTGTTAGACTTTTTCTTGAATTAGAACCTGAGCTGAAAGTGATAATTAAAGAATTGAATTGATTTAATTTAATTTTCTAGGCACAGAAGAAAAACGAATTTTAATTAATGAGGACATAATTTCCGGTTTGTCCGGTTTTATGCAAACAGGTTAGCCTCGCCTGTGGAACAAACCATGATTGTTGTCGGCAGTTCCTCCATGAATCCATTAAGGGTGTCGTAAAAGTTTTCCGGGTCTTTTAACTGCTGCCTGCGGAAGCCCGGGAGAACTAAAGATGAATCTTTTGATTCTTTATGCAGAATAATGAAACATCTGTTCCTTACTCTATTACTGTTTTTAATTCTGTACTCCGAAACATTCGCTTTCGTTTATTTGGAACAAGAAGATGTTTATCTTTACTTTCCTGAAGGCGAAGAGCGGATAGCGGAGTTATTAAAGACCAGCCTTCCCGGCATGCTGGAATTCCTTGAAAACAAGGGGTTGAAAGTCAGTCTTCCTCTGCATGTCGTCATTGATGACAAATGGGACATCCCGCGGGAAAGGTCCCATATGATACCTCATCGCGAGATCAGAGTGCCGCTCAGGGCGCCAGGCGTCATGGAGGACGGTTTTATGGTTCCTGATCCCTGGGCATACTTCCTGTTCAGAGGACTCTGCCGCCAGGGGATGTATGCGCACCGGGGTGGATTGCCTTATTTCGGTTACAGAATTTTCGGAGAAGTTGTCTCTCCAAACATAATTATACCACCCTGGTTGGAAGATGGTATATGCGCATTGCTTTACGAACAATATTCCGGGTTGCGTGTACAGAGTTCTGTTGACCAGTTGATTTATGAGTCATCAGAACTACCTGACATCTCTAACATCAGCAATCATCCTGAAATCTGGCCGGGCTATTTCAGCTACAGGGTTTATGGACGGCCGTTTATGGCCTGGTTTTACAGAACATATGGCTGGGAAGGTATTCTTGATTTTCTGGAGATTCATGGCCGAGGGATTATTCCCATAGAGATCGACCTCAAGGCCAAAGACTCCCTTGGCAAGACATGGCCGACCATATGGGAGGAGTTTAAGAACGACTCTGGGATCTCAAAAGATAACAGTGACGGCCTACTGATAAAAGGTTATTGGCCCGAGCCTTTTGTTTACTGGAATTTTTCAAGTGTAACACCCGGCATAGCCAGAAACCGTTTCAGGGGACGCTACGGGTATTTTGATGAAAGAGGTGAAGAGGACACCTTATGGATTTCAGAATATAGCGCTGATGGCATTTCGAAAATTATCGGCTTTAGAGGTCGGGTCAGCATACTGCTCCCCATAGAGCATGTAAGTGATCCGGGGCAGGGTGGTGTGGCAGTAATCATGGAAGGCAGCCGCCCTAAAATTATCATTTTGCCGTCTGATCCCGGTTTTTTTGACTCGAAAAAGAAAATCATGGAAACCGTTGTGATCATCCCTTCCCCACCTGGTACAATGCAGCTTTCCGGGCCGGCAAGGAATCCTGACGGCATTATAGCGGTCGCAGCCAATGTAAACAACAACTGGGACATCTGGATTTATAATGGTGACTGGCAGAGGATTACCGATTTCCCCTCCATAGAGATGGACCCCTGGTGGGATAAAAATGGATTGGTCTTTGCGTCAAATATTACAGGCAAATTCCAGATTTATACTGCCAATATGAAGCAATTGACTAATGATGAATATATGGCAACGCTTCCAAGGGCAGGGAGCTATCTGTCTCTTGTTGGAAACGGCTTGCTGAAAAAGCATTACAAGGCGTCCCCCTCAGATATTCCCATATCAATAAAAGATCAGGATGATGATGTTTTCTTAAGCACTTCCCGACTGGACGCAAGGCCCTACACCCCCTTAAAAAGTGTGATGCCGAATTACTGGCGGCCTGACATGTACATTGGGGGATCTGACACCCAGCTCGGGTTGGTTACAAACAGCAGAGATGTAACCGGCGGCTACAGAACTAATGCCGGTTTTCGTTATTCCACAGATATTGATTATTTTATATTCAGACTGGGTATCAATATAAAAGAATTTGGCGCCCAGGTTTCCCGTTACCCGATATTCTATGATCCACGACTTAGGCCTCAAATAGAGGAATCAAGGTTAGAGAGCAGGCTTTTCTGGGAGCCATATTTGTATGATCTTTTCAACTTACGCCTGAGCTTTACCAGACTTTCCTTTGAGCCACTGGATCAGGAAAGCATTGATCGCCGCCTTTACTATCAATCCCCTCCGGATTTACAAGAACCTTATATTTTATTGGACGAAAAACATGAGTACCTGGGTGCTGTGGAGATTTCGAAACAGTATGGTGATCTATATACATGGGCTACGGCTGAGCATAGTTCCAGAGATTATAACTCTCTTTATGGCGGTCTTCGTTTCATGGCAGGGAAAAATATATATGGTGTTTTTATTCTGGAAGCCGGACATACCTGGGGAGATGTAATACAGGGACACGGGACTTTTCGCATAGGAGGAGATGTGGGCGAAGGTTACTTTACTAAACGCCCATCAAGGCTGTTTCCTTTACGGGGTTTTAAATCAAATGTTTTAGAGGCAGATCAGGCCGCCACAACATGTTTGGAGATTTTCTGGCCTCTTTTAAACATTCAGAAAGGCTATAAGACTCTTCCTCTATTTCTAAAACGAATTCGACTGGAGACATTTATAGACCTGGGTGCCTGCCATGATAGTATGACCAGCGATGATGTGCTTATCGGCGCTGGTTTTGAATTTGTCACCTCCATGGAGTTAGCATGGGATATTCCTGCGAGCTTTCGCTTTGGTATGGCATGGCCCATCCGACAACCGGATTACTATCCGAGTGGATCCATCTATGACTCCGACGATCTGGACGAAAAAGGACCTAAATATGTTGTACAACTTGGTATGCCTCTATAAATGTGACAACTATGGTTAGACCTATCCTTCATTTGATTCTCCATTTTGTAGTTCCTGGTATTGTTGCGAGGATTTATTTTAAAGAGCGTTGGAAGAATGCCTGGCTAATAATGATCATAACAATGATAGTTGATTTTGACCACTTATTGGCAAGTCCTATTTACGATCCAAACCGATGCAGTATCGGGTTTCATCCACTTCATTCCTGTGCTGCAATATGTGTATATTTCCTGATGGCGGCCGTTCCAAAATCAAGAATTATAGGTATTGGGTTATTGATACATATGTTCCTTGATTTTACAGACTGTTTATTCATGAGATGTGGTTAGAAGTGGTATACTTGTATATACCGGGATTCATGATTAATTATTGGTTGATGTTTTTAAATTAAAATGTCATATTCAGCCAGATCTTTATACCTGTTGTAAAATTTCATTAAAGAACGGGATATTATATCCTAATTCAGACCTCGTAATTCATTATGGAAAAATGGCTATAACCACGTAAAATACCAGAAAATTACATAAAAATTGGACACAAGCCAAATTTACGAATTAGG
>JAUXBD010000101.1 GCA_030619585.1 Desulfobacteraceae bacterium | reverse complement strand
CATGTCATTAAATTCACCCGTTAATTTTAGGTAAAGATTTTGACTTTGACGATGTTTAAAAATTTTAAATTTTGAATTCATAATTACGTGAGCTCCTTTTCCATTATACGATAGATCACAATACCTGATATTAGCTGTTAACAATATCTCAATATCAATTCAAAAATCAGGCCAAGTGTACCTTGCCGAATCAATATTGTTAAATAACATCTAATTTCCAATCGTTACAAAATATTTAAAATGTTTTTCAAGCAAACATCATTAATATTTTTTAAGAAAGTCTTATGTAACGGGACAACAGTCCTATAAAAAAGGATATTTTGCAGAAATATTAGAAATATAAGAAAAATACAATAGTAAAATTTACCTCTAAAGAAATCAGGTAATTAAACTGCCATATGAAGAGACTTTTCCATGTTGCCCATTAAGGACATGTCGGTTATGGGCGAGAACCCCTTTGACATTCCTTTAAAATCAAGGTACTTGTCAATCTTGCAGGACAAATCTTCGCCGGAAATATCAGAAGTCGCAAGTTCGCCGATAAAAAGGCTTTTCCTTGTGAGAACCATCCAGGGTTCATGGGCAGTGGATTTATCCGTAACCATAATCGATGTTGAAAAAGGTTCATATTTCGGGCTGTTAATGATATAAAGCCGTGCACTTCCAAACTCAAAAATGTCACCTTCCTTTGCTATATTATGTACGAAGGGGTAATCTGACTCCTCAAGACAATAAATTTTAGCGCCGGTTCTAAATATCAGTTCAATTTTTCCGCTGAGATGATCAACATGGTCAGGAGTCTCAAAAATATGAGTAATTTTCAAATTGTTTCTTTCGGCAATGTCAAGATATTGCCAGATGTCTTTTTTAGGGTTCACCACACATGCAACTTTTGCCTCATTACAACCGATAATGTATGAAAGTGACCCCATCTTATCTGTAAGGATATGTTTAAAAAACATTATTAACCCTCCTTATAAATTAACTCCCATTTTGTTTAGTCTCTTTTGCCAATAAATATTAACTCCGCTTTTGGCATACAATCATTTGAACATTTTACATTTCAAAATCCAGGCCAACTTTCAATTAATTTTAACATTTTTAATTTCTATGTTATTTCCATGGATTAGAATATAGTTAAAAAAATGATAAGAACTTATTTATAAAAAACCCACAATTTGTCCTAAACAATTATATGACAGTCTTGCGAAGCAGGACATATCAATATGTTCCCTTTATATTCAGATAGTACTTAATCTACGGTGCTCTATATTTATCTTGTCGATAGTCGTTTTCCATATTATTTTCTTAAGCACACCTCTTACCTCGGAAAAATCATTGTCAATATAGGATAGAAATCTAGGCCTTAATGCGTGTCCTTTTGTAATGGTTTTCTTTTCATGGTCAGGTAAAATGAGTATTAAGGGGGCACGCAGCAATATATCTCTGAATAGTGCGAAATTTAAAAGCTCCTCACCAGAAGATGCTACAATTATAGTGGCGGCAATCTCGCCGCCTGGTCTTGAAAGATTCACAACAAGTTTATCCATGGTGTTGGCAATCAAAATGTCCTGCAACAACACAACTTCCCGTACAGATCTTATGAGTTTCTTCCCCACAGTCTCTGCTTGAGCTGTTTTCAGATAGAGCAAAACAGTTGAATTAATAACCATTTTGTTTTATCTCCCTATATGATTATTTAAATAAAATTAAATCTCTAATGTTTTCTAATAGACGCAATCTTTATGCCATTAATGCTTGTGTTACTTGCAATGGGGTTAAGGCGCAGGGTGATCGCATTTGGAAGTTATAAGAACGAAATGTATCTTTAAATTCAAAATTGAATCATGATTTGTTTAATCTGGTAACCTGGTATTTTTTCATAAGTCCATATAGACGGGATCGTGATAGGCCGGAAACCGTACAAGCGCCTTTAATATTACTGTTTGTTGTTAACATGAGTTTTGAAAGGTATTCCTTCTCGATGGCTGCGATGCCGGTTTCCCTGTACTCCCTTAGGGTTGGGAGTGAATTTGAAGAAACACCTATGCTTATTGGCAATTCAGTTTTATGGGCGTCATCTTCTCCCATGGTCGCCTGCATGGCTCTTATGCGTATGTGGTTTGGCAGGTGATAGGGAAATAAAATAGGCGCATCTCTTGCCTCTGCTATAACGCTTTCAATTGAATTTATTATTTCACGAACATTACCAGGCCACTCATAGGCAACTAAAGCTTCAAGAAATTCCGGAGAAAAACCTTTAGTTGCTATTTTATTGTTTTCACAAATTTTGGCCATATAGTAAGTTAAAAGCTCTTTTATATCTTCTTTTCGTTTATTTAGGGGTTGCAGATGTATGGAAATTGAGTTGAGCCTGTAATAAAGATCTTTCCTAAACTTCTTATCTTTTACCATCTGATTAAGGTCTCTGTTGGTCGCTGTTATCAGTCTGAAATTGCTGTAAATTTCTTTCTTTCCTCCTATGGGGCGGAAATGCCGCTCCTGAAGAACGCGCAAAAATCTTTTTTGCAATGAAATCGGAAGTTCTCCAACCTCATCAAGAAAAACTGTCCCTCCATCTGCTTGTGTGACAAGTCCCTCTTTTGCAGTAGTAGCGCCTGTGAAAGCGCCTTTTTCATATCCGAATAATAAGCTTTCCACTAATGTTTCAGGAAGAACTGTGCAGTCCACAACAACAAAGTTTCCGGATGATCTGTTGCTGTTATTATGGATTGCCCATGCAAAAAGTTCCTTGCCGGTGCCTGTTTCTCCTGAGACAAGAACATTTGCATCGCAATTTGCAGCCTGCGCAACCATATCCAGGCATTTTTTCATCTCTTGGCTTGTACCCACTATACCTTCAACATTTAATGCGACAGGTTTTTGTGAGGATGCTTTGTTTTCCCTGAACTGAAGGGCACGAAAAAGCGGAAGGATCATCTCTTTCGTGGATGATGGTTTTTTCACATAATCCCATGCGCCACTTTTTATTGCGAGTTCTGCACCTTTTGAATTCGCATAACCGGTCATAATGATAATTTCCGGAGATGACGGTGCACTACTAAATTTGGATAGACTTTCAAGTCCATTACCATCAGGCATTCTCACATCAAGATACACAACGTCATAAGGATTGGCATACACCTGCTCAAGTCCTCCTGCAAGACTATGCTCACATGAAACCTCGTGCCCCGTTCTTTTAATTGCACGAGAAAGCGCATCGTTCATCATTTTATCATCATCAACAATGAGTATTTTGGACATAACATTCTCTGTTGCGTTCAAACAATAAGATGCGGTTTATGTAATTATATCAACTATATCGAAAAGAGTTTTTAGAGTATATGTTAAACTATCCTGATATTCAAGTATTTTTTAACACTTAACTAAAAATTACTTCATAAAAGTCGGCAAACCGACTATCTTTTTTGACAACTATTAATAATAATATCTTCCAAGATGAATTTTGGGTTCTTTCCTGCTGTCTTAAATGCTAAATCAGCGCTGCTCAGTCTTTCAAGAATTGACAGCAGCTCTTCTTTGGTAAACAGTTCCGATTTAAGGAATGTCTGATATATTGGGTAGGGGTTGTTAGGATTTTTTGCAATTAAAAGATCAGTGTCTTGTTTGTTTTTTTTCTTTTTTTGCCCGGTGGAACCATTCGCTTCTTTAAATATCTTTTCCCATTTTTCCAGCTGATTTAAAAGGGTTTTATCATAATCTTTAAGTGCCGGTAGAGTATTGTTTCTAAAATGATCATATGGCATCCCTGCATACCACGCACTGCCCATGGAGCTTTGTGTAAACTCTTTAACAACCAGAATCTTTCTTATCTGATTTATTATTGCTCCAAGTACAGCTAAAGGATGAATGCCTCCTTTAATGATGGAGTTTAAATAGAAAAGAGCTTTATCTGTCTTTTTTTCCGATATTGCGTTTGTTAATTCATAAACCTTATCGGATTTGGTGCGTTTTAAAACCGACTTTACATCATCAACTGTTATTGCATCACGCTTGCCCATATAAACAATAAGTATCTCCAGATTATTTGACAATGTGCGCAGATCAAATCCCGTTATATTACATAATTCCTGATATGCTTGTTCATCCATCCGTTTTCCGCTTTGTTCAAGGATCATTTTCATGCTTTCTCTTAGCACGCTATCCTGTACTTTCTTATCCGCCCATCTTTCACCTTTTGGGATAAAGCAGTCAATGGTGATGCCGACCTCTTTTATTGCTTTATACAGGGTTCGTCTTTTATCGATAAGATCTGTTGTGATAATAAGGTGATTTCCCTTTGGAAACCCTTTTTTAATCGCTTTTTCAAGAAGATTGGCGCTATCAAGCGCAGGGGGTATTTGTTGGTTTGTGTCTTTACAGTGTGAGATGAGTTTATCCAACCACTGGTCATCACTTAAAATGTCGGAGGTAAGTTTAAGTGTCTTATCTCTTGTCTCCCTTTTAATATCATCAAAGGAGAGGTTTAAGATACTCAAAAGGCTTGCAAGCTGTTTTGCAGCCTTTTTCATGTCATTTTTTTCATACTCCCCCTTTGCCTTTTCAAGCATTTCAAGTAATTTCACATCATCTGTTTTTGAATAAAATACTTTTGAGTCACGAAAAGATACCACCTTTATTCCTGATAAAAAAGAAAAAGTGTTTAAACTCTCTATGCCGCTAAAAACATTACCTTCGTCAGGATCAACAGCTTCATAATTAAATTCCCTGTCCGAACCTGGCAGCATTGCGTCCAATAGCTCGTCAAATGCTTTTCCATATAAATACTCATCTCCAAAAATTAGATACACTGGAGCAAACTTGTTATTCTTAACATCCTTTAGATATTTTTTTATATCTTTATAATTTATTTCGGGCATCGTTATCTAATTAAAGGTCTAATCCAATTACAGTCTATCCAATTACAGTCTAGTCAGGCATTTTCTTAAATATAATGTGAAAAATAAAGATAGCCATTCCAAGAGATATTGCGCCATCTGCCACGTTAAATGCGGGCCAGTGGGTATTTAATATCTGAAAGTCCAAAAAATCTATGACCTTACCTAATCTGATCCTGTCTATCATGTTGCCTATGGCACCACCAAAAATAAGAGCAAAACCTGCGGAGAGAAAAGTATGGGTTTCAGGAGTATTTATGTAAAAGTATAGAATAAAACATATGGCAAGGGATGAAACAAAAAGAAAAATCAAAACACGCACCGTTGAGCTCTGGTTTGCCATAAATCCGAATGCACCGCCGGGATTTAGCACATAGGTAATATTAAAAAATCCGGGAATTAGCGGAATAGAATGGTGAAGAGCAAGGGTTTTTGAGATAATCACCTTTGATATCTGGTCCAAACCTACTATTAAACCGGAAATAATAAGAAGTCTGATATACTTTGTTTTGTTTGCCATATTCATAATTTCTCTGTCCGAGCTATTCGTTTAATTTGATTTTGCCCAGTACATCGATGCATCTATTGCAGGCAGATGCGTGCTCACTATTATCGCCAACAGATGTATCATAAACCCAGCATCGTTCACACTTACTCCCCTTTGCCTTATGTATCTGTATTAAAAGCCCCTGGGACTCTGTGTCGTCACACTTTTCGGTTAAGCTATCATCTTCGACAAGGGATGTCTGGGAAACTATGAATATGTTTTTCAACTCATTTTCATATGGTTTAAGGATGTTATAAAAAGCCTGATTTGCACTTACTTCCACCCAGGCATCAAGTGGATGGCCAATAAGCTTTTCAACCCTTGCGTTTTCAAGGGACTTTGTCACCTCACTTCTCACCTTGAGAAGGAGCTCCCATTTTTTTGCAAGATCGTAATCTTTCCATGATTCATGGGGGTCAGGAAAACATGTCATATGGATGCTCTTGTCATTGTCATTACGTTCAGGGTCTTTCCGCTCAGGATTTTGCCGCTCAGGCATGTAAGTCCATATCTCTTCAGCAGTAAAGGGAAGAACCGGCGTCATTATTCTTGAAATTGCGCTCACCAGAGTATGCATCACTGTCTGGGCGCCTCTTCTCTCTTTTGATCCGGGAAAGGACGTGTATAGCCTGTCTTTGACTATATCAAGGTAAAATGCTGAAAGATCTATTGAACAAAAATTGTATAACGCATGGT
>JAUXBD010000041.1 GCA_030619585.1 Desulfobacteraceae bacterium | reverse complement strand
TGGCGGGCGATTCTCTTCTTCTCACCTTTCCGAACCCGTCTGTATCCTTCCCATGAGAGGTTGAGGTATTCTAGTAATTGTCGAAACTGCGTATCATTCATTAGTAGATTGAGAATATTTATGGTTAACAGGCAGCTCCGGGTTAACAAAGTGAATTAAGCGGATCTTTATTTAATTCACACGACCTTAATATGACATAATGATTACGTTATATCAAATACAAGGGGGCTGGTTTGAAAGCTAAACAAAAAAATCTTCCAAGGTTACTTCATTCGCTACCAATTCATAATAATATTCATTTTTCTTTACGCCTGAAGTTGTCACCATAACAAGGAAAATGCTTTTTTTAGTATTTGTCTGGTTTTGAAAGACAACTATTTTGTTGCTCAGTTCTTTAGCATATTTCTTATCAATAATGAACTGCGCATTATGGCATTTCATTTCACATATGGAAATCACGTTATCATTACGATCAAACATCAGATCAATCTGCGCGCCTTGTGTTCTGGTTGAGCTTTTTGGCGAAACATGGACCCATGAAACTTCACGGGATATTACTCCGCTGATACCGAGTGCTTTTTTTATGAGGTATGCATGCTTAAGGCATACCATTTCAAATGAATATCCTGACCATATTTTCCAGCTTTGCGAACTGGCTTTTGTTTGCCAGTAAGTAGATTCAGGGTCATTCAAAATACTTTTATCAATATTTCTAATCCAGCGAAGATAAAAATAGGTATATTCATCATTTAAACGATATCTCGTCCCTTTTGTTTTTTTATCATAGGGTTGGTAGGTTGTTATGAAACCAGACTCTTCCAGATTGTTAATTACACGATTTAATGTTCCGCCGGGGGTTGCGCCAAGTACATTTAGCATCTCTTTGCGAAGTAGGCCTATCCTTGACTTCGCAAGGGCTATAACAATTTTTTTATAGTCTTGTGAATCTTCAAACAGTGAGTCATATAACCTATCAAACTCCCTTACTAAAAACCCGTCCTTCTTAAAGCATATTTCATTAATATTCTGACTTGCGGATAAACCTTTTTTAACCTGTTTGAGATAGTGCGGCACTCCACCCATAATCATATAAATTTTAAGAGTTTGGCGATCATTTAACTTTATCCTTCTGTAGTTCAAATATTCTTTTGTTTCAGACAAACTAAATGGCAAAAGACGGATAGAAGCAGTTATTCTGTTGTGAAGGCCTCCCTTTGAATTCACTATTTTCTGTACCATCCATGAAGAAGCTGATCCGCATACAATCACTTTTACACTTGCTTGTCGTGAGGCCCATGTATTCCAAAAATATTCTAACGCACTGATGAATCCCGATCTTTTTGTTGCAAGCCATGGAACCTCATCAAAAAAAAGGATTATCTTTTTCCTTTTTTGGGTTTGCCTTTCTACAGCGCTTTGTAATTGCCCAAAGGCTTCTTTCCATGTCTTTGGGCAATTAATTTCTAAGCCCTTGTAAAAGGCATCTCCCAGAGATTTTGAAAAATTCTCCAGTTGATCCGGCAATTTTGCATGTAGCTGGCCGGTTGTTTCACAATAAAGCCCTTTATCCTTAAAAAACTCACTTATCAGATAGGTTTTGCCGACTCTTCTTCGGCCATAAACAGCTATAAATTCAGACTCATGTGAGTCTAATAACTGTTTGAGTTTATTTTTTTCTTGTCTCCTTCCGATTATTTCAGGCATTTTAGTAACTTTCCGTGGTCAAATAGAATGGGTTTATATTTGGAAAAATCATGATGAACAATACACTTTTTTCCAAATATAAGTCAACCTATATTTGGAAAAATCATAGAAAATTATGTGCTTTTTTCCAAACAAAGCCACGCTGGCAAAGAGGCTAAAGACAACAACTGAACGGGGCCAATTTTCTAGTTGCTCTTCTTTTAAAAATTGGGTGACCCACCTTGGAGAAGTGGTTTGCCACACACATATCGGTTTTTAATTTTGCGCCTTTTGCGCCTATATCTCAATTGAATGGAAAAGGAATTGATTTTGATGATTTATACGCCGATAAAAGAAATCTGTTGATATTAATGTCTCTAAAATGATATGGGTTATAACCAATTAAAATTGGATAGTTATACTGAAAGGCCCTGGCTTTTTAAAAAGATAACCGGAAGGAAAAGTAAATGGGGGTTGATGAAAAACGTAAGGCGCTATTAAAAAAGCTCCCCAGCGTTGACCACATCCTTATAAATGCCAATAAAGACAGGCGGTTTGATGAGACTCCTAAAACCGTTGTGGTTGCAGCAATCCGATCTGCAGTTGAAGATTTACGCAAGATCATCTTGGATAGCAACCAGGATATCCAAGGAAAAAACCTGCTGGATTCTTTAAAGGACAAAAAGATAATGGAAAACGTCAAACAAAGGGTGGACGCGGCAATGGCCCTCAACCTTTTGCCGGTTGTAAACGGAACCGGCGTTGTTGTACACACCAACCTTGGCCGGTCCCTTGTGGCAGATGTTGCCCTTGAGCATCTTTCTGAAATTTCTCAACACTATTCAAACCTTGAGTTTGATATTGGAACCGGTAAAAGGGGCTCAAGGTACAGCTGCGTTGAAGACATTCTGTGTGAAATAAGCGGCGCCCAATCAGCCATGGTTGTGAACAATAATGCTGCGGCAGTTCTTTTATGCCTTGATACAATTGCAAAAGACCGTGAAGTGGTTGTGTCAAGGGGGGAGCTTGTGGAAATAGGGGGCTCTTTCAGGATCCCCGATGTGATGGCAAAAAGCGGCGGAATCTTAAAAGAGGTTGGAGCCACAAACCGCACTCACCTTCATGATTATGAAAGCGCCATTGAAAACAGCACCGGTCTTTTATTGAAAGTACACACCAGCAATTACAGCGTTGTGGGTTTTACAGCGCAGGTTTTACTGAAAGAACTGGTTGAACTTGGCGAAAGATACCACCTGCCGGTCATGGAGGACCTTGGTAGCGGTACCTTTATCGATTTCTCCAAATACGGCATGATCAAAGAACCCACTGTGCAAGAATCCATAGCAACCGGCGTTGATGTTGTTACTTTTAGCGGGGATAAGCTGCTTGGGGGCCCCCAGGCCGGGATTATTCTGGGGAAAAAAAGTATCCTGGATAAAATCAAAAAGAACCCTCTTACCAGGGCCCTTCGCATAGACAAAATGACCCTGGCCGCCCTTGAAATCACCATGCGTCTTTACAGGGATGAAAAAAAGGCCGTTAAAAGCATTCCCACGCTTTGCATGTTGACAACACCTTTCAATATTATTGAAAAAAGGGCTCAAAAACTTAAACGCTCATTAAAAAAGCTGGATAATCCATCCCTTAATGTTGAGCTCTTAAACCTGTCTTCCAGGGCGGGAGGCGGATCTCTTCCCCTGATGGATCTTCCCAGCAAATGTATAGGAATCAAGGTTGCAGGGATATCTGCAAACCAGATCGAAAGATCCATGCGCAACAACAGCCCTCCGGTAATAGGAAGGATTGAAGAGGATATTTTTATCATGGATTTAAGGACAATACCGGATGATCAACTGTCGGTTATCAAAGATGCATTGCAAGCAATTCTGGAAAGGGGTTTATAATGAAGCAAAGTAGATTACACCACAGCAGGGTATCAACACACAAATTTCTGCTTTACAAAACAGATGCCCCACAAACAGATAATAAGGAACCTAAAAAAAATATTGAAGTCACCGCCCCTTCTGCAAGCGAGATCTTAAAGAAAGAGTTTCCGGACATTCTTGAGGGAGATGCCTTTGTGGAGCAGGCCATGAACCACCTGAAGTCCCGGAAAAAATTCTGTGCCATGGCTCTACAGATGGACCACTTTGAACCAAAGCCCGACATAAGCTGCAACGATCAGGCAAAAGAGGTCCTTTGCGATATAGCCAAAACAGTTGAGGGGTTCTGTAAAAAACACGGGGGACTATGGGGTGCTGCCGAACACAACCGGATTGGAGCATTTTTCCCTGTATCAAACGGCAATAGCCCAAAAGAGCTGGCTGAAAGAATCCAGAAACAACTGGATGAAAAGCGCCCGGAAACGGTTACCATAGGGATAGCATCGTTTCCCACAACAAACTTTGGCAAAGATCAAACCTTAAAAAATGCAAGCAAAGCTGTTGATCATGCCTCTTTTTTCGGGCCGGGAGCCAGCGCCATGTTTGATGCAGTGAGCCTGAACATAAGCGGTGACAAACTTTACCAACAAGAAGATGTTGACGGAGCAGTTAAGGAATTTGAAAACGCACTTCTGATAGACCCAAAAGAGGTTAATGTCCATAACAGCCTTGGCGTATGTCACGCTGTTAAAAAAGATTATGAAAAAGCTATAGGGGCTTTTGAAACAGCAGCTAATTTGGACCCCAAAGAGATGATGGCCATATACAACATGGGGCTTGTAAACAAGCTTATGGAAAACAGGGAAAAAGCCCTGGATCTCTTCCTTAAGGCGTGCAAGATCAGCCAGGACATTTTTGATGTAATGTTCCAGACTGGCAGACTTTACCTTGAAATGAAACAGCCTGAAAATGCAAAAGATTACCTTGAAAAAGCGATCGCCCTGAAGCCGGATTCCGGTGCCGCCCTTAGATTTCTTGGAGATTGTTATGCTGATATTGATATGACAAAAGATGCAATCGGTGCATATAAAAAAGCAATAAAAAACAATCCCCATGATGCAACATCTTTATCTAATATAGGCTACCTTTTTGAAATCACAGGTGAAAACCCTGATATTGCTTTGGTGTTCTGTGAGCAAAGTGTGGATATCTCACCAGAAGAAGGGTTGTTCAGACACAGGCTAGGCCGGCTCTATTTTAAGCAAAACCGCCTTCAAGAAGCCTTAAAAGAGTTTGAGCTCGCCCGGGATCTTGGTCATGATTCATCCGAATTTATAGAAAAGATACAGGTCAGCATACAGGAGGTTTGAATAGACCAAAAGTTATGGGAGTTTGTGACCTTGTATCACCAACTGCGTCTCCTACAGGATTTGGGGCCATCTTTAAATATATCCATGTAAAGGACTTTAGATGAAAGAAAGCATTCTAAACATACTTGAAGAAAGCATCGATGTTAAAGAAAGGTGTATAAAGAGCAATCTGGATCTTATTGCAAAGGCGGTGAGAAAGATGGTCCAATGCTTAGAATCAGGCCATAAGATCCTTGTTTTCGGGAACGGGGGAAGCGCTGCAGATGCCCAGCATATTGTGGCTGAATTTGTAAATCGTTTTAAAATTGAACGGCCGCCCCTTGCCGCCATCGCCCTTACAACGGACACATCTGTAATAACAAGCATAGGCAACGACTATGATTTTAATGAGATATTTTCCAAGCAGATAAAAGCAATTGGAAAAAAAGGGGATATTGCATGGGGTATAAGCACCAGCGGCAATTCACAAAATGTAATAACCGCAATAAAGGAGGCTAAAAAGTCCGGACTTTTTACCATTGGCATGGCAGGATTTGGCGGAGAACTGGCACAATGTGCTGACATGACTTTCTGCGTCAAGTCGGATATAACCGCCCGGATTCAGGAGACTCATATCACCATTGCGCACATTATATGTGAGCTTGTGGATGTGGCTATGTTTGAGTAAAAATCCGACACTTTTTATCCGCTTGATATTAAAACAGTAATGATTATTTTGTATGAGTAATTAATAAATTAAGGAGAGATAGAATGCCTATATATGAATTTCATTGCAATAAATGTGATCAGGACTTTGAATACCTGATACTTGGCTCTGATAAACCGGAGTGCTCTTCCTGCAGCAGCGGGGACGTGAGTAAGCTGATATCAGCATGCAGTTATGTCAGCAGTGGCAGTGGTGGAGGAGGGGGGGGCGCAAGCTCTTCAGCATCTTCCTCGTGCGGTGGCTGTTCGGCTTCAAGTTGCGCGGGCTGCGGGCACTGATTACACAACTTCGGTTTTCAGAAACCAAAAGCAGGTAAAAATGGCAAAACCAAAAGGAATAGTCTATCTGGTTGGCGCAGGGCCCGGTGACCCCGGGCTGATCACGATCAAAGGGAAAAAGTGTGTTGAAAATGCAGATGTTGTTATTTATGACTACCTTGCAGGCCAGGAACTCCTGAAATATGCACACAAAAACGCTGAAATAATATATGTGGGCAAAAGGGGTGGGCATCACACCATGCCCCAGGACAGCATAAACTCCTTAATCATCCAAAAAGCTCAATCAGGTTTAAGGGTTGTAAGACTCAAGGGCGGGGACCCGTTCATATTCGGGCGGGGCGGCGAGGAGGCCGAGGTTCTTATTGAAAAGGAAATTCCTTTTGAAATTGTGCCGGGAGTCACCTCTGCCATAGCCGCGCCAGCCTATGCCGGCATACCCCTGACCCACAGAAGGTTCACATCATCTGTTGTATTCATCACCGGCCACGAGGACCCCACTAAAGATGGGTCAAAGATAAACTGGAGTGCAATTGCCCGTGGCACGGGAACCATTGTTATACTTATGGGGGTAAAAAACCTGCCTAAAATTGTATCCCTGCTTATGAACCACGGCAGACCCCATGATACGCCTGTGGCTCTTGTGCGCTGGGGCACAACCACCCGCCAGAAGACCGTCACAGGGACTCTGGGAAATATTGTTGAGCGTGTAAAAACTGCGGGCCTGAAACCCCCTTCGGTTATTGTTGTGGGAGATGTTGTTAAGCTAAGAAAATCGATGAAATGGTTTGAAAACAGGCCCCTTCTGGGGAAAAAAGTTGTGGTAACCCGTACTCGTCAGCAGTCAAGTAAGCTGGTAAAGAGTTTATCCGATCTGGGTGCCATTTGCATGGAATGTCCCACAATAGAAGTTGTTCCCACAGATGATTTCGGTCCTTTGGACAGGGCCATTGACAACCTTTCCATGTTTGACTGGCTTGTCTTTACCAGCGTAAACAGTGTTGATTTCTTTTTTAACCGGATGTTTGAAAGGGGTTTTGATGCAAGAAACCTCAATGGTTTGCGCACGGCAAGCATCGGGCCTATTGCCGCAAAAAAACTTTTGAGCTTTGGAATAAAAAACGACATTACCCCTGAAAGTTACAGTGGGGAATCTATAACCCGTGCTTTTGAGAAAGAGGCGATTAGGGGTAAAAAAGTGCTTGTACCAAGGGCCAGGGATGAGAAGGCCATTCTTCCCCTTGAGCTTGTAAAACTGGGGGCTGATGTTGAGGAGGTAATAGCTTACCGCACAAAAGCGGCCCGGGAAAACACCGATATTCTTGTTGACTGGCTTGAAAATGGAAATGTGGATCTTGTCACTTTTACCAGTTCATCAACAGTGAAAAACTTCCACGCTCTTTTACCCCCTGCAAAAACACAAACTCTGCTCAAGGGTATAACAATTGCCAGCATAGGTCCGGTTACTACTGATACTGCAAAAAACCTCGGCTTTGATGTTCATGTCACAGCAGAATCTTTTACTATACCAGGCCTGTGTGAAGCTGTTTTAAAATACTACGGCTTTTAAAGATAGGGCTTTAAGAATTGCCTCACCACCCGAGAGTCAAATATTCATGTATGGAATCAGCAGCCAGTCGGCCCGCTCCCATTGCAAGAATTACCGTTGCACTGCCGGTGACAATATCACCACCCGCCCAGACGCCTTTTTTTGTGGTTTTTCCGTTTTTTTCATCTGCCGCAATATACTCCCACCTGTTTAGTTTAAGCCCCGGAGTTGACTGGGTCAAAAGCGGGTTGGGCCCTGCGCCCACGGCAATGATTGCCAGATCGCAATCCAATGTAAACTCGGAGCCCTTTATAGGTAAGGGGCGTCTTCGACCGGACTCGTCAGGTTCGCCAAGTTCCATCTTAAGGCCCTCCATACCTGTGAGCCGGCCTTTTTCATTACCCATAAATTGGGTGGGACTGGTTAGAAAAAAGAACTCCACTCCCTCCTGTTCGGCATGGTGCACCTCCTCGGCTCTTGCGGGCACCTCGTCTCTGGAACGACGATAGACGATACGGGATGTCTCAGCTCCAAGGCGAAGGGCTGTTCTGGCAGAATCCATTGCCACATTTCCGGCGCCAAGGGTGATAACATTTTTACCCCTTATAATCGGTGTGTCATATTCGGGATACAGGTATGCC
>JAUXBD010000050.1 GCA_030619585.1 Desulfobacteraceae bacterium | reverse complement strand
TGGGTACAAAATGTGTGAGAACATCCAGACGACGATTATAACTACTGTATCAATGAATTTAAACGTTTCCGACCCATAACCGATCTATAAATATCTATGGCAGCAAATGACGGTTGGATTTTATTAAGATCATAATTTCAGATAATTACACCAACACACCAGAACCAGTTAAGGGTTAAATCTGTAAAAAACTCTAAAAACTGGCATCATTTTGGATGTTTTTAGCTGTTTTTATGAAAGATATATATAATTTTTTATCTAACATATTAAGTGGTTATAAAATCCAACCGCTATTTGCTATCATAGATAAATATATATTAAATTAGTCCCGCTCTCCATTCACATGATTTTGTACAATCAAATGATTATCACTTTATCATTCACAATCATCGAAACACGCATCATGGATCCGGTCCGACTCTTCTATACAACTCACATGCATGGCACCACATATATCGTAGCACTGTTTAGGATCTGAAAATACTACACACGTTACGTCGCACGTCGCCTTAGCGGTTCCGCATGCCAATGTATCCTGAATCTGCAAATTGTTGCAACTCATAATACACGTGTTCGCACTACCTAGTACGGACGCACAACCGATGATTATGATGATCAATATCGCTGATTTTCTATATGTCTGCATAATACCCTCCAAAGCAGTTTTTTAGGTAAAAATTAACGTTTATTTTAATATAAACAACTGATTACTTTTAGCAGTCGAGTAGCCCAGGAGAATTGCACCCCCAGGCCCTCTCAGATCCGTACGTGAATCTCTCGATTCATACGGCTCCTATCATCCAACTGGCGGCATAAACCGTCAGCCTTGCTTTACTTAAAAGGATCCTCCCATTGCTGGTTGGCCCAAAAGTAAAACAGGTTGATCCAACCCCTTCGCTCCGGCTCCATTACAGAGCCTTCATTACTACTACGAGTTGTCACGGTAGGAATGCCGGTTACCCGGCACCCCCCGTACAGATCCCAATTATACGGAACTACCGCACTGGGCTCCTGCCTCAGGTAGTGACGCACAGACGCCTTGACCTACAGGCTCCTGCCGTATCTGATCAAGCTCACTTTGCAAGGTTTCCCAGCCCTGTGTCCGGCCCTTGTTTCACTTTACCGAATTCCCCTTGGCCAACTCCCTTTTCTCCACCTCCTCCGCCATACACTTGTTGTCACGTATTTTGTTCGAAGGCTTCCCAGATACTATGAAGCTGTCCGACTCCCTGCATTCGTGCATCATGCTCGTATCCCCTTGGGGTTCACCATGCGGACCTTTATATCAATAAAGGCCAAATGCAGGGTCTCCCGATTCCCGAGTAAAAGATGTCCACACGCCAGGTTCTAAGACTCCGCCGGGTCGTTCTGCAACTCGTATTGCCTTCCCTACCGAACCACGAGGTCGGCACCCGAGAGATAGTGATTTCGGAGCTCAATAGCCCGCCTGTGCTTCCCTCTGTCAACGCTTCAGCCACTGCATTACTGCAATCGCCGCATGACTCGAGGCTGGTGTGATTTGCTAAACCTTCACCATAAGACTCTTTCATTCTCTATCCTTTACCTGTTTTAATCGGCGCTTTCGGTCCGCCCCCGTGCTCTGCATTGGTACTCTCACTCTTGTGGGGCTTCCACTTGAGTTTCTCCCTTAACATCAGAACGACAGGTTCCCACGTTCCATGTAAAAGCCTGAAGCAGGATCACGCCATCTTTATGTCGGAAGCCACATGATCAGTAAGCAGGTTACCTCCATGCTTATCCCTGAAGCAGTTGCCGAGCCCCGGTTTTGATGTCAATCATAGCCTTTCGACACCTCATCAATAGTTCGCTTGCGCTCGTCTTCCTGAGTCATACCTGATTCCTTCTTGCGGAACCTTTTCCTCAACGCTCACCACAATGGCTCTTTACCAATGCAGCTTGAGGTGGTTTGAAGCCTGCTCCTGCAAGCCGACTTCGAGGGACCCGCCCTCACTTTCACACAGTTACGTGCATGCTTAAACCACACTGCATGCACTCATGGCACACGGCAACCCGGCTATCTTACGAGACCCGTGGCTTTCCGTACCAGATTTACATCAGGTTTGGCTTTGTCTTTCTGGTTCCTCACCGTTCATCTGTACTGTTTGCCGGTGGAAGTCTTCTACATCGCGATTCATATAGTTTATCCTGTTCAGAATAAAAACAAAGCTCTTGTGCACACGAAGCAGCATAATTGACTAACTCCCGCCCCTCTTTGGTTAACGGCTCGTCCTGCACACCGTTAAGCGCTTTTGAGATTAGGGCGATAACTTTGTCTTGATGATTATTATCACGCACGGCTACCTCCTATGGTTGATAATAACGTCTTAATTTTAATGACTGGCAATTAAGCTGTCTTTAGCAAGACCCGTGGCTTTCTGTCCCTGATTTTTTCATGTTTGGCTTTGTCTATGATCTTTTAAATGTGGTACTTTGGAACTTGTTTTTACTTGCATGAACAAGTCATGCGAAAACAAATGTTTAGATAGTATGACATATTATAACTTTTTCTATTTAGTATAATTGGAAGGGGAAGTCAACAGTAAATTATAAAATGGTAACTTGTTATATATTAAGGGGAAAATTGTATAGGACTATATTACAGAATTCACTATTGGAATGTGTAGGTATCTTTCGGGCAGACCTGTTATATGAACAAAACAAGTGTGCTAAAAAAAATAGTAAATAGTCAAGTCAAAGAGTAAGAAAATAAATGATTTCTACTATGTTGACACACAATTAAATCTTGTATATATAGTCTGGAGACCAATAATCGGTTTCTGTTTTTAAACCATTTAATTCAACTTTGAAATTCACGTTCTATGAACGTGGTCAGAGGCTGAGGGCTTTTCCTGAAGATCTCTCACATTTGGGTACCAGGTAATTGCGTTGATACAGTTGGTTTAGGCGCCGCGCAGATACGAAATTATGTTAAATATCTATAGAAGAAAGAACGTAATGAAGGCCAACTAAAGCTTAGATTTAAATAGTATTTCGAAGAGTGGAAACAACTTATATTGCATTGAATGTTATTAGAACTCAGCCTCCCTATGGGGGGCGTAAATAAAGCCACGTCCTTTGGGCGTGGATTCTTTACTTAGAACGGGAGGCAAAACATGATGGAAATAAGAAAAGAGGCAGGGGGGCAAAATATCATTAATTCATATAAGGCAGCTTTATTTTTGTTATTGGTGTTATTGTCCCTAATCTGCATAGGGTGTAGCAGCAGCGGTGGTTCTTCAGGAGAGTCTGCACCTTTGTCATATTCGGGTATAAGCACACCTATAGCCATCGATGAAAATAATGCAGATCAATTATTGCATGATACATTTCCGGGAAGCGCCACAGAAATGATGGATATTGTCCAGCTTGATAAAACAAGTTATAAAAGTATACCTGCTACCCTTAAAATGGCGCTGATAGTGGGAGAGACCATCTACCAGAAAGATATGACATCTTCTAAAGACTCTGTGTCGGCAGCTATCCACAGTAATTCGGATACAGTTTACGGCAATTGTGGCGGCAGCTACAGTATAACTATTAGTATAGATGATGTCAGCGGAGAGATGTCAGGCACTATGAATTATTCCTCTTTCTGCAACGATGGCTTGACTTTGAACGGGTCTGTTAGCTATTTTGGGAGCCTTGATCTGCCAGTATCCCCGTCCTCACTAGAGTTTGAAAGTTTTACGATGATATTCAATAATGTGACAGGTACTGATTCTATCACCAATGAATCTGAGACCATGTCAGGAGAGATTACAATTACTGAGAACGGCAGTACATCCAACATGAATGTGGATATGGTGATAAAAGACAATAATATAAATAAAACTTACTGGATTAATGACTACCAAATTACAGAGACAGCAACGTACAATAATGTTCAACAAGAGTTTACCGGTATGTATTATGACCCTGATTACGGCTATGTCCATGTGGAAACTGCTGAGCCATTTGTCTATGAATACTCTAATGAATGGCCTGGCTCAGGCATTATGATAATGGAAGGTGCTGAAGGGGCTGCAGGCGGAAGTTCCATGGCCAGGCTTACCGCACTTTCTTCTGAGACCTGTCAGATAGAAGTAGATGCGGATGGTGACGGTGTTTTTGAACATACTGAAACATCATCATGGTCTGATATCGGGGGTATGTAATTTAATGGACAACGAAGCTGCTTATACCTTTTATCTTGATATGCCACGGGAAAAAGCCTGGGAAAAACTGGGTGATTTCACATTGGCGCCAAACTATGTGCCGGGTGTGACGAAAGTTGAAATTACAACAGATAAAAGAGTGGGGGTAGGGGCATCAAGGCGTGTATACCCAAAAAAAATGGACGAAACCATAGTCCAATGGAATGATGGCTATGGATTCGTCTTAAAACTGCATAAGGGCAATGGAGGGCCGCCGGCACCCTTTAAGGAAGCCGGTTTTCGATATTCAATAGAAGAGGATGGCAGAAGAACAAAATTCAACATTGGATTAATGTATAATATGCAGATGGGAGCCTTTGGCAGGTTGCTTAACAGATTATTCTTAGGAAAGATTGTAGAAAATATTGTTCGGGATATCGGAATAAGCATGAAACACTTCTATGAGACTGACGAACCTGTAACTCCGAGAATCCTAAAAAAACTTAAAACAAAAAGTTGAAGGCTCACTCAAAAGTAACTTCACAACCTTCCTTTCATCAGTATTGCAACCATTAGCCATATTCCCATCACAGCCGCCATGAAAAATCCCAAAATACCTATCAGGGAGATTCCGTAAAAAAGTGGCGGAATATTGGATATGACGATAAGGGCCGAGCCTATGAGAAGGGCTGCAATGATAATCGAAAATGATATCCGGTTGCTAATCTGATCCAATGTTGACAGCACACGGTCAAGGCCTTTGTGCTCAATCTTGAGAGAGATTTTTTGTTGTTTAATAAGTTCTGCAATTTTGAGCATGTCCAGGGGGAACTGTTGCATAAATTGACGATAGTCTACGGCAATTTCAACAATATCGTTTGCAATCCTTTTCGGATGGAACCTGTTGACCTTTATCCGGGTTATAAACGGTGTGGCTGCGGCTATAAGGTCAAAATCAGGGTCTAGCCGGCATGCTATGGCTTCAACGGTACCAAGAGCTTTGATCATAAGAAATATATCAGGATGGAGTCTTAGCCTGAAACGAAAGGCAATTCCTATAAGCTCCTGTAAAAGTTTTCCGATCTCAATGTCCTTCAGTGGTTTATAAAGATGCTGCCCCATGAAGTCGCCTATTCCCTTTTCAAGGGAACGTATGTCAGGTTCCTCATCGTAAGTGGTCAGTTTAAGCAGCACTTTCGTAGCCAGTTTTGTGTTATGGGTTACTATACTTTCGATAAGATCTATAAATATTTCCCTGGTGATACGGTCAACAGAGCCGACCATACCATAGTCCACAAGGCATATGGTATTTTCAGGAAGAACAAAAATATTTCCAGGGTGGGGGTCGGCATGAAAAAAGCCTTTGTCGAAAATCATCTTTAAAATAAGATTAGCTCCCCGGGATGTGATAATTTTTCTGTCAAGTCCGGCAGAGTCCAGCTTTTTGCAATCAGATACCTTTATGCCGTCAATATACTCCATTGTTATGATACATGATGTTGACAAATCACGAAAAACTTTTGGAATATATACATCAGGGTCGTTCATGTACTGCCTGGAAAAGCGCTCCATATTAGTGGCTTCAATTGTATAATCGATCTCCTTTTCAATTGTTCTGGCGAACTCCTCAACCATTTTAACAGGTCGAAGAATAGCGATCTCTTCTATGTGGCGCTCCATTAAGGTAGATATGTGGAGCATGATCTCCAGATCAACCTCTATGATTTTTTTTATGCCTGGCCTTTTGATCTTTACCGCAACTTCGCCCTCTCCTTTAATCCGGGCTCTATGCACCTGGCCGATTGATGCCGAAGCTATCGGCGTCTCATCAATGTATTCAAATAGTTCTTCACAAGGGGCTTTTAATTCATTCTCAATGCTTTTTTTTACCTCTTCGTAAGGGAAGGGGAGGGCATGGTCTTGCAGTTTTGAAAGTTCGTGTATGAATTCAACGGGCATGAAACCGGGGTGAGTTGAAATTATTTGTGCAAATTTTATGAAGGTGGGCCCCAGCTCTTCACAGGCCATTCTTGTTCTTTGAGCAGGCGTAAGCTTTTCAATCCGTTCCCAGCGCTTGCTGGAAACCATCTTGAGCATTCCTTCAATATGCGGGTCACTTCTCAGTCTCTCCACAAGATTGCCCAGCCCGTACTTGAAGAGAATACCTATTATTTGACGATATCGGGTAAGGTGGCGGTAGGTTCTTCCCAGGACACCTATTTTTTGTATGCTAAACATTTTAATATATGTAAACTACATTCTGAAGTTTAAAAAAACACTGTTTAGTCCACAAAGCTTCGTGCTGTAACTTTATAATAAAAAATTCTGTGAAATTTATTGAATATGTGTCTACTCTGATTCGTCTGACTTTTTAATGCTATCCTTTAAAAGGGTAATTTCGCTTTTAAGCTCGTTTACTTCCTCTTTTGTAGCGATATCTGCTTTATCCAGGATTTTTTTCACGCTGGTTTCTATCTTTTCCTCCAGTTTTTCCTTTGCATCATCATACCTTTTCGTAAGATCGTCTAAAAACTTTTTTCCTTCATTTTCAGACAAATCTCCTTGATTGATATAATCTTTGGCAAGGTCTTCGAGCTCATCTTTTGTCCGAAGAGCAAGTCCTATTCCGGTAAGAAGGGCTTTTTTAATGATATCGATTGCCATGTTTGCGTCTCCTATTTCATTAAGTGTTTGTTTAAATGCATGATTATCATAGCTTTTGATCTAATGCAAGGGGTTTGAAGTTTAAAGTAGCTTGACTGTATCGATCTGTTGACTTAGATTTAGATCAGATATGGTGAAACACCGACAACTTAAAAAAGGAGAAGATATGCCGTTTTCAATTGCGCTTGCAGGTAAAGGTGGTACCGGAAAGACTACTATTGCCGGCATGTTGATAAAATATTTAGAAGCAAAGGGGAAAACACCTGTACTTGCGGTTGATGCAGACAGTAACCCGAACCTCAACGAAGTGCTTGGACTTGAAGTTACTGATACACTGGGCAATGCAAGAGAGGAGATGAAAAAAGGGGTTGTTCCCGGAGGAATGACCAAGGATGTGTTTATGTCCATGAAGTTGGAGCAGGCCATTGTGGAAGCAGGGGGATATGATCTTATTGTTATGGGACAACCTGAGGGATCAGGATGTTACTGTGCAGCAAACACTCTTCTTACAGGTTTTCTGGAACGTCTCACAGGTAATTACCCTTATGTGGTAATGGATAATGAAGCTGGGATGGAGCATATCAGCCGGTTAACAACAAGAGATGTTGATATGCTCCTCGCTGTATCGGACACTTCCAGGCGTGGGCTTCAAGCTGCTTTCAGAATAAACCAGCTTGCCAGGGATCTGAATATAGGTGTGGAGAAAAGTTATCTTATAATAAACCAGGTGAAAGAGCAGCCTTCTGATACTGTTTTGCAAATGGTTGAAAAAGAGGGGATTGAGCTTGCCGGGACCATACCGGAGGATGATGTTTTATATGAGTTTGATCTAAACGGGCGCCCCACCATGGAAATGCCTGAGGATAATGGGGCAATTCAAGCTGCTTTTGAGATTTTTAGCAGAATTATTGCTTAGAGAGATTTAGGGATTGAAGAATTTAGGGATTAAAGGAT
>JAUXBD010000154.1 GCA_030619585.1 Desulfobacteraceae bacterium | reverse complement strand
GTATGGGAAAAAGACAGGATTGACAACAATTCGGTTACAAAATGGATCGACCTTCTTTTACGGGCTGACCCGCAGCGTTTGACCAAATGGCTTACTTGCGACAAAATTGAATTTCTTGAACACTATCTGTATAAAAATATAGAAGTAAAACTAAGAGAGCACGACCAGCCTCCTTCAGCTCTTGGGGAAGGTCTGTTCACATTTGATGATGTGCATTATTTTAGGTTTATCAGCGATCCCATTGAACCGGAAACCTCAGAAAGTTCTGAATCCCGGGATGTTTCTGAAGAGGATAAAAAGCGATTACGATTTGAAATGTTGGCAAACCTGCTAAAAAGAATATCTGATATAGACCCTATTTTGTTCCAGAACGTCTTGCTTGGGTCTTCAGCTGTCCTTCCTGCAGAGCTTGAAGAGGAAATGTATCGTTTGAGAAATGTGCGCCTGGCTGAAAAAGGCTTTCTGCCTTTTGATGAGGCCATTGGAATTTACCAGCCGGAAGTATTCACGAAAGCTTCCCCGGTAACCTCCAACGGCGCAAAGATTCATAACAAGAATGATTTTTATGAAAAAACCGGCAGCCATGAAACAATGTCCGTTCCCCTGTATCCTGCTGCCATGATCAAAGCGGACAACCTGTTTTCAAGCGCTTTAAAGGTGATTGACGATAAGGATGTGTTGCAGCATATCCAGTTGGAGTTTGCTACTCTTTGCAACCAGATTATAACCGCAGATCAAAAGATCAGACAGGGAAAAGAGGAGTTGGCCGACACTGTAAAAAAAGCCTGCGGGTATATCAATATAGGAATTCAGTTTCTGGTAAAAGACGATACTCCAGCCACCCACCAGGTAGCGTCCATAATACAAAAAATTCCACTTTTACGAATATTCAAGCTTGGATTCGAACAGGCCCTGGAACAAAAATGGCAGGCTGAAAGATGGCATAAGGCAAGCTGGCTTGCACAAAACGGTCTGCCCCTTAGTTTCTGGGGAGAGGAGTGGATGGGAGTGCTTGGCGGGCTTTTACTAAAGAAACCCCTGTTTTTTGATAATTATAAAACAGGGATAATATATAGAGAGTTTTCATCTATTACTGATATCAGAGAAGCCATGCATACTTTAGATGAAATAACCGCCTTTGACAATCTGCTTGGCCTAATGCAGTTAAAGATTAAAAAAAACAAGGATATTCATCTAACCTACAAGAACCTTATACTCACCCTCTGGGCAAGGGACCATTTGGGCCTGCCAAAAGAATCGAAAGAGCCCGCTTCACTTACCTTAGATGAGTTTAAAATTTTCTTTAATGACCTGTTTACAGGCAGAAAGGTAGAAGAAAAACCCCGGGCAATAGACTCATCAATGAAAACCTCTTTTCTAAACTGGCTCTCATCTAAAACCGGTCTCGACGACTTTGAGATCACCCGGAAAACAGGCCGGATATTAGACGATCTTTTTTCACAGATAGAAAATGAATACGGAGAGGTTTCCCCGAAAGATCTTGATCCCAGATATATCAGCCTTTTTTTTATTATATTTTAATTTACGGTTATCCATGTTAAAAAATAAAGTGGAATTACATGCACTGACTGATTGAATATAGACAAGGTTTTTAATTTATGGATAGAAAAACAGATACCCTATCCGTTCTGTTTGCAGATATTGCAAAGAGTACACACATTTATGAGGCCCTGGGAGATAAGGCAGCACAAAACCTCATAAGCTCATGCCTCTCAGCGCTTTCAAAGGTGGCCGGGCAGCATAATGGCACTGTGATAAAGACTATTGGAGATGAGGTGATGTGCATTTTCCCCAGCGCTACATCTGCTGTTGAGGCAGGGAAGGCTATGCATGAAGCAACTGAGCTTATGTTTGCCCACCAAGAGCAAAACCTTGAACCGCTGAATCTTTACATAGGCATTCATTTTGGCCCGGTCATCATGGAGGATGGCGATGTCTACGGAGATACAGTCAACGTGGCTTCCCGAATTACAGGGCTTGCAAAACAGCGTCAGGTTCTTATAAGCCAGCAGGTTTATGATGAGCTGGAACCGGAATTGAAATCATCTTCCCAATGCATAGATAAAACCACAATCAAGGGAAAAAGCGGAGAATTCAAAGTATATGAAACCATATGGGAGCTTCAGGATGTAACTATTGTATTTAACAGCTCTGTGGATGCATTTCTTTCGAAAAGTTCAACATCCTGTCTGGAGCTGAATTTTTCCGGGCAGGCAATCGAGATTAACGGAAATAAACCAAGCGCCAGCCTGGGACGCCAGTCCCATAATGATATTGTGGTTAGTTCCAAGTCGGTTTCCCGGAGTCATGCCCGCATCGAGCTCAGGAGGGACAAGTTCATTCTGATCGATCAGAGCTCAAACGGCACCTATATATTTGTCGAAGAGAAGAGTGACCCCTATTGCTTAAAACGGGATGAAACCGAGCTGAAAGGAAGCGGGATTATATGCCTGGGGGAAAAAGCAGGATCGGATTCCCCGGAAGCAATACATTACAGAATCAAATAGCTACCGGTTCAACCACCCCAACCAATCTAACCGTCTTCATCATCTGAAGATTGGTAGTATTCACTATAGCTGTAGTAGTTATAGCCGCTTTTTTTAACATCAAGCCCGTTAACTATCAGACCAAGGATGTTTGCGCCTATGTCATTTAAAGATTTCAAGCCTCTTCTTGTGACATCATAGGTGGTTTTTCCCGATTTTGCCACAAGGATTGTTCCATCAACAACTTTGCTTAATATCAAACTGTCTGTCACTGCCATAATAGGTGATGAATCCACAACAACAACGTCAAACTTTTTATATAAAGTTTCCATTAGCTCTATCATTTTGTCAGAACTGAGCAGTTCAGAGGGATTTGGAGAGATAGGGCCGGATGTAAGGATCTTCAGGTTGGGTACAGGCCCTTTTTGCAGGATATTTATATCAGATTCACCTGCCAGAAATGTGCTTAATCCTACTGAGTTTCCAAGCCCGAATATTTTGTGTATTCCCGGCCGTCTCATATCGCCATCAATAAGCAAAACATTTTTTCCAGACATTGAGATCGCGATAGCAATATTTGTAGCGCTTGTTGTTTTACCGTCTTCAGGCAGCATGCTGGTGATCAAAAGACTTCTAGGATGGGAGTCGGCTGATGAAAGCATTATGGATGTCCTTACTGCTTTGAAGTTTTCTGCAATCGGAGTAAGAGGGTCATCCATAACAATGGTTTCAATTTTCTGATTTTCTCCGGTAAGAAGGGGGACAGAACCAAGCACCGGGACTCTCAACCGCTCTTCAGCATCATCCGGCGACTTGACGGTGTTGTCCAGGTACTCAACAAAAATGACAAGGGCAATGCCGCCAAAAAGGCCCAGAATCATACCAAGAAGTATGTTTGTCTTTTTGCTTGTATTTGTAGGATGTTTTGGCGTATCAGCCCTCTCCACCACTGTAACATCAATAGTCTGAACCTGTTGTGTAATACTCTGCTCTTTTATTTTCCGTATAAGGGCATCGTAAAGGAGCATGCTTGTGTCAACCTCACGTTTTAACATGCCGTATTGAACAAACTTTTCATTTAGATTTACCGCATCATGTTTGGTCTTTTCCAGCATGCTTATAAGGTTGTTCTCATTTGATCTTGCAAGCTCCAGATCATTGCCGATGGATTTTACAACTCTTTTTATCTCTTTCTCCCTTTTAGCCTTTAACAGCTCAATTTCACCCACGGCTCTTTTCATTATAGGATGCTTTTGGCCATATTTTTTTGAGAATTCGGCAATAGCCTGTTCAGCTTTTAACACCTCTTGTCTAAGTGATACAAGGGCTTCGCTGGCAGATATAACAGGTATCGTTTCAGCATCTTCAATGGAGACCTCGCTGACTTTGCTAAACAATGTCTCAAGTTCTTTTCTTCTGGCCTGCGCCTTTGTAAGCCTGGAACTTATCTCCGACAGTTTTTGGGGAAGTATGGTAATTTTGTTTTCAACTGTAATAATATCCTTTTTTCTCGTATAGTCCTGCAAGAGGGTTTCAGATTGCTCCAGCTTTTGCCGCTCTTCATCAGCTTTTTTGGCCATCCACTTTAAAGTGTATCCGGAAGCCTCCATTCTCATCTCGAGGTTCTCTTCAATATAGGCCGTTGCAACAGTGTTCACAATCATCTTTGCAAGAACAGGATTCTGGGACTCGAAGCTGACACTAACTATTCTGGTGCCCACCACAGGTTCAACAGTTATACCGCCTTTAATAATCCTGGCAAGTATGTCTGCCCTTGAGCTCTCAGCATCGACGTTTTCGGTTTTTTTCTGATCTGTTGTATGCGATTTGGTTAGGCCGCCAAGTTTCAAAAAGAGCGCGTAGATATCTTTCAACCAACTCACAGACCTGCTTAAAATTGATTGCTTTTCATCTTCTTTTTGGAAAAAGGAGCTATAAGAGTTTTCAAGGTCAAGCAGTTTCACTACTTTTTTTGCAACAGATGTGCTGGCTATAATTTGAAACTGGGTTTGCAGGAACTCAGGATCGTAGGAAAGGTAGCGATAACCGGCTACCAGTGGATCGGCCTTGCTCTTTTCTATTAGCAGTTTTACCGAAGTTCTATAAACAGGAGCCGAGGAGAGGGACCCTATTAAGGCAACAATAAATGTAATGAGAAAAAATGTAAGAACAATGTACTTTCTTTTTAAGATAATCCGAAGATAATCGCGTAGGTGGATCTCTTTTTCATCCATAGCTAAAAAAAACTTTCCGGTATTACAATTACATCCTCAGGCAAAACAGGCACATCCATTTTAATATCTGTCATGACAACTTCTTTGCCGTCTATGGTTCTGATTATTTTGCCGCCTTTCCTTGCCGCTTTTCCTGTAAAACCGCCAGCCATGGTAATGGCTTTAATCACTGTTGTCCCCTTATCATACTTGTAAGCAGCCGGTTTTTTAACCTCGCCGGTTACATAAAACACATCTGCTTTGGAGATGTATATGCTGTCCCCGTCTTTAATCTCAATGTTAAGTTCTGCTTCTCCTTTTTCAATCAGCTTCTTTATGTCTATCTTTATGATTTTTCAGAAGTGTTCATAATCCTATTTCCTGTCTTTTGGGAAATTATGATCGACCGTTTTTTCCGGGTCATTATTTGATTCAGCC
>JAUXBD010000061.1 GCA_030619585.1 Desulfobacteraceae bacterium | reverse complement strand
AAGGGAGTTTAACCATCACGCCGTAGAGGTGTATTCTATAGATTCAAAGCGTCTCACATATGCGGTGGCACCCGTGCTGGACAACTCTCCTTTTGGGGCTATCGGTCCGGACAGTCTGAAAAAAGAGATGGGCGAAAAAAAAGGAAGAACCGTTTCCGAAAACATTTCAAAAGGGGAACTTGTTAGGACAATTGGAACCATTCCGTTTGGTGTAAAAATTAAAGACGCCCAGGGCTTTCTTGTTATAACCACTCTCGTTCCTCCGGACCTATCGGAAAAAACCGCCGCCATCTCAAGGGGGTTTGAAGAGTATCAGCAGATAAAGCTGTTAAAAAAACCGATACAGATAACTTATTATATTACACTTTCAATTGTGGCCTTGCTGGTTGTTTTTTGTGCTGTATGGTTTGGCCTGTATTTGGCAAAGTCCATCACCATTCCTATTATGCAGCTTTCCGAGGGGACCCAGAGAGTTGCTGAAGGAGATTTGAGTTTCAACATAAACATTAAGGCTGATGATGAAATAGGCAGCCTTGTAGACTCATTTAACAAAATGACCAGGGACCTTCGAATAGGCAAGGAGCAGCTGGAGCTTTCAGCCAGGATGCTTCACGAGCAGAATGATGAGATTGAAGCGAGACGCCAGTACATGGCGATAGTTCTGAAAAACGTTTCCGCTGGCGTAATTTCCATTAACGCCAGAGGATTCATCACCACAATCAACAAATCAGCCGAAAAAATGCTCAACCTAAAACCTGATAATATAATAAAAAAGAACTACAAAAAACTGCTAAAAGGGCAACACTTGAGTCTTGCAAATGAGATCGTGGAAAAAATCACCCGTAATGGCGACAGCTCGGTGGAGCTCCCTTTTTATACCACCATAAAAGGCAGGCCCCGCAGTTTTATTATGCATTTTATAGCACTTAATGATGATGTTGGGCGCCACATGGGAATAGTTATGGTGTTTGATGATCTGACCGAACTGCAAAGAGCTCAGCGCATGGCAGCATGGCGCGAGGTTGCGCGCAGAATCGCCCATGAGGTGAAAAACCCCTTAACGCCCATATCCCTTTCTGCACAGCGCCTTCAACGAAAGTACGCAAAACAGGTTAACAACCCTGTTTTTGAAGAGTGTACCCGTACCATAATAGACCATGTGGACCTTATCCGTAATCTGGTAAACGAGTTTTCACGCTTTGCCAGATTTCCCGGTGCCAACCCACAGCCCTGTGACCTTCCCCCCATTATTGAGGAAACAGTTGCCCTGTATAGGGAGGGACACCAGAATATAACTTTTGAAGTCAACGTACCAGACAATATACCCAGGCTGAACCTTGACCGGCAGCAGATAAAGCAGGCCATGATAAATCTTGTTGACAATGCTGTTTCAGCGATTAATAAAAAGGGCAAGGTTTTGATTAACATAAATTTTTATCCGGAGGAAAAAACCGTACAGCTGGAGGTGGCAGATACCGGGCCAGGAATTTCCGACAAAGAGAAAACACATCTTTTCGAACCCTATTTTTCAACAAAAAAAGCAGGTATGGGTTTGGGTCTTACCATTGTCAGCACAATTATTTCCGACCATAAAGGTGTAATTAATATACAGGACAACCAGCCCCATGGAGCCAAGTTCATAATAAAATTTCCCGCATAGCCGGCAAAAGGAGTGTTTCCATATGTTTCCCACCATTTTGGTAGTTGATGATGAACCATCAATTCTTAAGTCACTAAGCGGCGTGCTCACCGATGAAGGCTTTGATGTTTTAACTGCGTCAAACGGATATGAGGCCCTTAAGGTTATCGACACATCATCGCCGGACCTTGTTTTGCTCGATATATGGATGCAGGGAATTGACGGAATCGAAACGTTAAAGGAGATAAAAAAAGGTAATCCGCACACACAGGTAATAATGATAACAGGTCACGGGACAATTGAGACAGCTGTGCAAGCCACAAAATCAGGTGCTTTTGACTTTATTGAAAAACCCCTGTCAATTGATAAGGTTATTGTGTCAATAAATAACGCTCTTAACTTCAGACGGCTTGAAGAGGAAAACCGGTATTTAAAGAGAAAAACCCTGGAAAAACATTCTTTAAGCGGAAGCAGTGCACCCATTAAAGCGATAACGGAACAGATCGCTATCGCAGCCCCCACAGATGCCTGGATAATGATAACCGGTGAAAACGGCACCGGCAAAGAGCTGGTGGCCCGCACCATACACCAGTTAAGCGCCAGAGCCGAGCAACCTCTTATAGATGTGAATTGTGCGGCAATTCTAGACGACCTGGTGGAGAGCGAACTTTTCGGGCATGAAAAAGGAGCTTTTACCGGGGCAACAACCAAATCCAGGGGTAAATTTGAACTCGCCAACAAGGGAACTATCTTTCTTGACGAAGTGGGCGACATGAGCCTTGTAACCCAGTCTAAAATTCTCCGGGTGCTTCAGGAGCAGAAAATACAGAGAATCGGGGGAAGCGGCACAATGGAGATAGATATCAGGGTAATCGCCGCCAGCAACAAGGATCTTGAAAAGGAGATAGAAGGGGGCCGGTTCAGGGAAGACCTTTACTTCAGGCTTAATGTTATCCCCATCGCGGTTCCGCCCCTTAGGGAGCGGTATGAAGATATTCCCATTCTGGTGGAAACGTTTTTAGAAAAATGTGCAAAACAGTATCAAAGCCAAAAAAAAATAATGGCTGATAGTGCCCTGAAGCTGCTATCCGGTTATTTGTGGCCGGGCAATGTCAGAGAGCTGAAAAACCTTATTGAACGGCTCGCCATAATGGTTCCGGAAAATGTTATAGAGGCATCCGGCATTCCGGCACCCTATAACCCTGGTGCCAACAAAGTGATGGAGCCGTCTGAAGCCCACTTTCTCTCTATAAAAAACCTAAAGGCTGCCAAAAAAGCTTTTGAAAAAGAGTTTATTCAAAAAATGCTTGTTCGAAACAAAAACAATGTCGCAAAAACAGCGGAAATAATTGGCGTGGACCGCAGTTATCTGCATAAGAAGCTGAAAAATATAAAGTAAAGTATGGGAATCAGGATAATCGGCGGCCTTTTAAGGGGGAAAAAACTTAAGTCTGTCCCGGGCCTTACAACTAGACCGTCCGCCGACTACCTTAAAGAGTCGTTATTCAACATACTTTCCTTTCAATTGGAAGGAGCCGTTGTCCTGGACCTGTTTGCCGGCACAGGGGCGCTTGGCATAGAAGCATTGAGTCGCGGGGCAGCATCGGCCGTTTTTATTGATAAATATAGATCGGCGCTTTCAGTTGTTGAAAAAAACATCAAATCATGTGCCATGGAAAACCGGTCAACAGCAATTAAGTGGGACATATTAAAAAATTTAAACTGCATAAAGTCAGCAACCCCGGCATTTGATCTTGTGTTTATGGACCCTCCTTATAACAGCAGCTCCGTCAAACAGGCCCTTTGCAACCTTCAGGCAAGTTGCTCCCTTGCAAACAATTCAATGGCTATTGTGGAGCATACCCCAGCAGAACCGATACCATCAAACTGTTTTGGATTTAAAATAGTTGATCAAAGAAGCTATGGAAAAACAATTGTATCTTTTTTAAACCATGTAAAACAAACTCAAAAAAAGAGGCCTGATTAGAAAATGAAAAAAATAGCAATATACCCGGGATCGTTTGATCCACCCACAAACGGCCATATAGATATCGTAGAAAGAGGGCTTACAATTTTTGATAAGATCATTGTTGCCGTACTTATCAATCCTTCAAAAAAATCACTGTTTACCACCCAAGAGCGTATTGATATGATTCACGAATCCCTTGCGCAGTTTTCAACAAATATAGAGGTGGAATCCTTTAACGGACTTCTTGTTGACTTTGCATCAATAAAGAATGCCGGTGCGATATTGAGAGGGATGCGTGCCGTATCCGATTTTGAATATGAATTTCAGCTGGCTTTGATGAACCGTAAGTTAAACAATGAGATTCAAAGTGTTTTTCTTATGACCGGCCTTAGGTGGAGTTTTATAAGTTCATCTATAGTTAAAGAGGCGGCAAGTTTTGGAGCAGATATATCCGATATGGTTCCTTCGGCTGTTTACAAAAAGCTGAAAGAAAAGTTCGACCTTAAAAGTTAAGAACGGTTAAGTTGGTTTATTTTGTTGAGTTGGTTGAATCAGTTAGAACAAGGGTGGATTCAACCAGTAACCAATTTAACCAACCCAACCCATTAAACTCATTTAACCAGTATGGATCTTTGGCAGCTAAACATCTTTTGCAGGGTGATTGATCGAAAAAGCTTTTCAAAAGCCGGAGAATCAGTCCACCTGTCACAACCCACTATCAGCAGTCACATCAAAGATCTGGAAGATCATTTTGAGTGTCGACTTATCGACCGTTTGGGAAAAGAGGCTGTTCCCACAAAAGCCGGTGAACTGCTTTACCTTTATGCACGAAAGCTAATAACCCTGCGTGATGAAGCTGAAGCAGCAATAGCGGAATTCAACGGGAAAACCAGGGGACATCTTGTTGTGGGCGGAAGTACGATTCCCGGAGGATATATCCTTCCTAAAATTATAGGCGCTTTTACAAAAACCTATCCGGAAACTTCCATATCCCTGTTGGTGGGAGACACTGAGAAAATAACAAGGGCGGTTTTGTCAGGAGAGGTTGAGCTTGGCATTGTGGGAGCAAGAACGTCTGACATAAATATTTCCCAGGAAAAGTTAATAGACGATGAGATGCGCCTAATAATCCCCTCCGGTCACAAGTGGAGCAAGAAAAAAGAGGTCACCTTTAAAAATCTTTCCAAAGAACCTTTTATACTCCGCGAACAAGGGTCCGGAACGCTAAAATCGATACAAAAAAGCTTTGCTAAAATAGGAATGAGCGTAAAATCTCTTAAAATAGTGGCAGAGATGGGAAACACCACGGCAATCATTCAGGGAATAAAAAATAGAGTTGGGGTGTCAATTCTGTCTACAGTTGCCGTAGAAGATGAGTTAAATACAGGCACACTAAAATGTTTATCTGTTGAGGGGCTGAGCCTTGAGCGTAACTTTTATTTAACCATGCGCAAGTTTCGCACTCCATCCCCTTTGGGCAGAGCTTTTATTGAACTTCTAAAGGAACTTTAACTCTCCTTCCACCCATATTCCCCCACAAGCTTGACAAACCGGCACCCTCCCAAGCTTTTTTTACTAACACCTTGCTTTTCCCTTTTTAGTTGAATGAGCTCCTGGGAGTGTATGTCTCCGATCGGGATCACAAGGCGACCACCAATTGCAAGCTGGCTTATCAAGTGTTCCGGAAGTTGAGGAGCGCCCGCCGTAACAATAATTGCATCAAAGGGGCTCTCTGCTTTCCAACCTGAAGTGCCGTCAGAGTATCTGGTTAATATATTGTGATATTTAAGAGCGTCGAAAAGTCCGCGCGCTTTAACAAAAAGGGTGTGTATTCTCTCAATGGTATATACCCGTGAAACAATTGCCGCTAAAATTGCTGTCTGATAACCGGATCCGGTTCCAAGCTCCAGCACTCTATCATCCTTGCTAAGCTGCAGAGCCTGGCTCATTTCTGCCACAATAAACGGTTGAGAAATAGTCTGCTGCTCTCCGATGGGAAGGGGAAAGTCACCATAGGCTTGATCCATGAGAGCCTCGCTAACAAAAAAATGCCGCGGGACATTGAGCATGGCGCCAAGAACATTGGTGTCGGTTATGCCCCTGCCTTTTAGCTGCTTTTCAACCATCTCCTCGCGCTGGCGTCTGTATTTCAAGGTATCATACATATCTCATAATTAAAGCCTGCCTGTCCGATTATATTTTGTAGATTATACGCTTATCGGAGATAATGATATCAACATGTTTGTCATGAGATTCCATGGGAATCTGTTGAACCATCTGGTCTTCAAGTATAAGAGCAACTTTTCTTGTTGTAATGGGAAGGTTTGGAATAAAACGATCATAATAGCCTTCACCAGACCCAAGCCTTCCTCCCTTTTCATCAAATGCAATTCCCGGGATTATTGCTATGTCTATGCAGTCAACCGGTAGAACTTTGCACTTGCCAGGGTCCGGTTCCGGGATATCTCTTGGTCCTGGTATCAGATTGGTCTCCATGTTGTCCAGTTTCATCAACTTCATGGTGTGTTTTTGTGTGTTAAAAGCAGGAAGCCCCACAACCTTATTCTGCTTGAGGCATCTTTTAATAATGCTGTCAGTATTGATTTCACCAGCGCGATTTAAGTAAAGCAGCGCAACATTTGCTTCCATAAAGTTAGCAAATTCAAAAAGTCTTTTTTCAAGCTCTTTACCTCTTGTTAACAACTCTTGTTTAGAAATTTTTTCTATTTTTCTTAAAATATCTTCACGTATCTCATTTTTCTTCTCTTTTATGTCCTCCATAAAGCGTCTCCAATACACATATAAATTTATTACATACCCAAGTAGCAGAAGAGATGGTTAAAGTCAACTTATAATAATCATTGACTAAATGACTGGCACATGATAATTTTTTGTATTTTTAATATATATCATCTGCTTCATGTCTAACCACTAAATATAGGTACTGTTATGCTGGAAATCAAGTTTTTAAGGCAAAATTTACAAGAGGTTAAAAATTCTCTTGAAAACCGAGGAGAAAAAGCTGAACTCGAAACTTTTAAAGAAACCGATTCTATTCGCAGGTCAATACTCCTTGAAATTGAAAGTTTGAGACACCAACGCAATTTGGTATCTGATAAGATAGCCAAGATGAAAAAAAGCAGGGAGAACGCAGATAGCCTTGTTGTTGAAATGCGCGAAGTATCATTAAAAATCAAAGAGCTGGACAAAACCCTTGCTGATAAAGAGGAAATAATACATAAGATCATCATGGGGTTGCCCAATATTCCACATTCATCTGTTCCAATAGGATCGGATGAATCAGATAATGTTTGCGAAAAAACAGTCGGCAAAAAGCCGGAGTTTGATTTTACACCAAAGCCCCACTGGACCCTGGGAGAGGACCTAAATATATTGGACTTTGACAGGGCTGCAAAAATAACCGGTGCGCGCTTTCCCCTATATTTTGGACTAGGGGCACGGCTGGAAAGGGCGTTGATCAACTTTATGCTCGATACTCACACAGACACCCACGGCTATAAAGAGGTCCTTCCTCCTTTCATTGTAAATGAAAAATCCATGACCAATACCGGGCAACTCCCAAAGTTCAAGGAAGATCTTTTTAAGCTTGAAGGGTGGGACTACTTTATGATTCCCACCGCTGAGGTGCCCGTAACCAATATCCACCAAGGAGAAACACTTGATGAAGATCGCCTTCCGGTAATGTATACAGCATATACCCCCCGTTTCCGCCGTTCGGCAAGTCGGATCGTAGCCATGTCGTT
>JAUXBD010000229.1 GCA_030619585.1 Desulfobacteraceae bacterium | reverse complement strand
GCGCCTTCAATAACTGCTTCTGCATCAACACCAATACCATCTTCACCTGATTTGCCCGATGCTGTCCCTGAAGGCATTGATTTTACGGATATGCTTTTGACCATCGTTGCCGATAAGACAGGCTATCCAAAAGATATACTGACGGAAGATATGGGCCTTGAATCAGATCTTGGAATAGATTCCATAAAACGAGTTGAGATCCTTTCAGCAGTGAAGGACGAATCTCCATGGCTTCCTGAGGTTGATCCCAACGATATGGCTAATATCGAGACCCTCGGTGATGTCATTGCTTATATTAAGAAAGCCGCTCCGGGTATAAAACAAAATGAGCAAACCACAGTTCAGACAGCTCAAGCAATCACAACCCCTCCGGAAGATGTACCGGCACCTGTCGAAAAGGTTGGTGGTGATAGCGCAATTAAGATAGGCCGTTATGCTCTGCAAGAGGTTTCTGTTCCACATTCGGGATTCTCAATGAAGGGTTTGTTGGAAAACACAGGTATTGTGGCAGTTACTTATGATGAAACAGGTGTTGCACAGGAACTTGTTAAGAGGATGAAGAAAAGGGGCGTTAATGCCAAGGTCGTAAAGCAGGTTCCGGAAAATGCCGCAGGGTTGATCTTCCTCGGCGGACTTAAGAAAACAACAACACAGGATGACGCCGTAAACATCAACAAAGAAGCTTTTCTTGCCGCAAACAAGGTTGCCAAGCAATTTGCCCAGAAAGGGGGACTGTTTGTCACTGTCCAGAATACAGGAGGAGATTTCGGGCTTTCAGGCAAAAACGGTAACCGTGTGTGGATGGGTGGACTGCCGGGACTTGTGAAGACCGCAGCAATAGAGTGGCCGGAGGCTTCGGTAAAAGCCATTGATATAGATTGCAAAAGAAAGTCGGCAGACAAGTTGGCTGACATAATATTTAAAGAGCTTTTCTTTGGGGGGCCTGAAATTGAGGTGGGTTATCATTCAGATGGTACGCGTATCTGTTTGGATAGTTTTCCTGTCAATATTAAAAAAACAGAATCTGTTATAGACGATAAATCCGTTGTTGTTGCTTCCGGAGGTGCAAGGGGCGTAACTGCAAGAACTCTCATTGAACTGGCAAAAGAAACCCAATGTAGCTTTGTGCTTCTGGGAAGAACTGCTTTGACTGAAGAACCGTCATTTTGCAAAGACGCACAAACAGATGGGGACCTTAAAAAGGCATTCTTACAAGATGCAAAAAATAACGGGAAAGAGATTAAACCTGCTGACCTTGGTGCTGAGGCAGGTAAAGTTTTTGCCAATCGTGAGATCAGATCCACTATAGATGAAATTAAGGCGGCCGGTTCCAAAGCACGTTATGTCGTTGTAGATGTGCAGGACAGTTCAAAGGTATCTAAAGCATTAAAATCGGTTAGACAAGAGTGGGGAGCGATTACAGGCGTTATACATGGCGCAGGCGTTCTGAATGATAAACTTATTGCTGAAAAGACTTCCGATCAGTTTGATCGTGTGTTTAACACAAAGGTTAATGGGTTAAAGTCACTTCTGTCTGCCACCTCAAAAGATCCCTTAAAGGCTATATGTATTTTCTCTTCTGTTGCAGCAAGGTTTGGAAATATGGGGCAGTGTGATTATGCCATGGCCAATGAGGTCTTAAATAAGGTTGCAAATGATGAAGCTGTGCGACGTAAAGGATCTTGTGTCGTAAAATCCATAAATTGGGGGCCCTGGGATGGAGGGATGGTCTCACCGCTTTTAAAAGCCCATTTTAAGGAGATGGGAATTCCTCTGATTCCTTTGGATATCGGGGCTCGTCATTTGGTAGAAGAGGTCCAGGAATCTAATCCTGAAAATGTTGAAATAGTAATCGGCCCATCTCCTCCCAAAAGAGGAACCTCAATTGCTGCTGTAGAGAATTCCATGAAACTGCAATTGCCGGTAAATAATACAGAGTATCCTTACATCACCAGTCACTGTATCAAAGGAAAACCGATTGTCCCGGTGGCAATGGTTCTTGAGTGGTTCTCAAGAGCTGCTCAGCTTTACAATCCTGATATGAACTTTGAATCATGCAAGGATCTTAAAGTACTAAAGGGCATTAAACTGGAGGATTTTCAAAAAACCGGCAGTTCTCTTTTGCTTAACTGTCGTCAAGTTTCCAACAAAAACGGCTCTGTCCTGGAACTGGAACTTCCCGGTAGTAATGGTGCATCATATTACAAAGCCACAGTAAACATGATGGGAAACGGCAATGGCAAAAAAAGTTTAGAAGATGGACGCACATCTATAGAACTTGAGCCCTGGTCATTTGATATTACAAAGATTTACAATGATCTACTCTTTCATGGTCCTGATTTTCAGGTCATTCGCTCGCTTCAAGGAGTTTCAAAAGACGGCGCTTCCGCCATTCTTGCCGGCACAAGGGAGATGAACTGGCCGGGAGAGCTATGGAAGACAGATGCTGCAGCTATTGACGGTGGACTGCAACTTGCAATTTTATGGGGGGCTCATAATGTGGGCAAACAATCTTTACCAACAAAAATAGGAAGTTACCATAACTATCGGGAAGGTCTGTTCAATGGGCCCATCAGGTGTGAATTGCAGGGAAAGATAATAGGCAAGGAGCGTAGCGTCTCGGACATATTCTTTTATGATAAAGATGAAAAGCTGGTAGCTGAATTGCGAGAAGTAGAACTGCACATGCTGGCCGAATCCGGTTCGAAATAAAAGGGAGCGATTAGATGTATTTTGAACCGATCGCTATTATTGGACAGTCCTGTGTACTCCCCGGAGCTTTAAACCCAAAGGAGTTTTGGGAACAGATTATCTCCGGTAAAGACCTTTTATCTAAAGTTCCCGATGGCTACTGGCGAACCGACCCTAAGCTGGTTTTGGCAAAATCTCCGGACAATGCATATGATCTTACCTGGACCGATAAAGGGGGTTATGTTAAGGGTTTTGACCGGATTTTTGACCCTAGGGGTTTTGCCTTTCCCGAAGCCGAGATTCTAAAATTTGATCCTCTTGTACACTGGATAATTCATACTGCTAGGGAAGCTTTAAGAGATGCGGGTTACCTGGGAGATTCAGATATTAATGCCGGAGCAATTTTTGGCAATCTTTCCTACCCCTCCCACTCTTTACAGCAATTTTCCGAATCTGTGTGGTTTGATGAACAGGGAGAAAACTTTCTAAAAGGAAAGGCCCGTGAGCTGACGGGGCATGTAAAACCGGATGCGTTGAACCGCTTTATGTCCGGTCTTCCGGCCCATATTCTTGCTCGTTGCCTTGAGCTTAATGCCGGGGCATTTGCCATTGATGCCTCCTGCGCCTCATCTTTATATGCGATTAAACTTGCTTGTGATAAGCTACAAAACAGGCAGGTGGATTTAATGCTGGCAGGAGGCGTGAATCGAGCGGATGATCTTATTATCCATATTGGTTTTTGTGCTTTACAGGCCATGAGTCATACAGGGCAGAGCCGTCCCTTTCATAAGGATGCTGACGGCCTGGTGCCTTCGGAAGGAGCTGGATTTGTGGCCCTTAAGCGTCTTGATGACGCAGTTGCCGCAAATGACAGTATTAAAGGTGTGATAAGGGGAATCGGCCTGTCAAACGATGGGAAAGGATATGGACTTCTGGTACCATCTGAAGAGGGGCAGGTCAGGGCTATGCTAATGGCATACCAGGTATCAGGGTTATCCCCTGAAGACATCTCCTTTATAGAATGTCACGCCACAGGAACTCCTGTTGGTGACGATATTGAGATAAGGAGTATGACAAAAGTTTTTGATGGGCTAAAAGAGATCCCGATAGGAACCCTTAAATCCAATATGGGGCACCCAATCACCGTATCCGGAGTTGCGGGACTTTTAAAGGTGCTTGGTGCGTTTAAAACAGGAATCGTTCCCTCAACGCTGCATGTTGAAGAGCCCAATGAAAACATAAAAGATTCTCCTTTTAGGTTGCTGACAGAAGCTGAGCATTTGGAAGGTGAAAAGCCCATGCGTGCGGC
>JAUXBD010000171.1 GCA_030619585.1 Desulfobacteraceae bacterium | reverse complement strand
TTGCAATTTCTTTGCATCTAATAAATTGAGGTTTTTTTCTTCTGCATAAAAGGTCTTTCCAATACGCTTCAATATCCTTCTATGTATCACAGGAGGTAACCAATGAATTATTGGCATCATCGTATGCACTTCTATCGGGTACCAGCGATTGGGAGTTGAGATAAAACAACTTTTACCTACACGGCAGAGTTCTTGTACATATCCCTTTTGACTATGACTACATCCAACATGCTCAATAACAGCAAAACTTACAACCAGGTCAAAGCTGTTATCAGAAAACGGCAAATTAATTCCATCTGCTTTTATGTGTGTCAGTCCTTCAAATTCTTTTTTTAAAAATGAGGCATCCTCTAACCCAACTGTAGTAATATTGTCAGGATATGGATACATTTTTTCAAAAAAATTAGATTCAACCTGTTTAGAACTTGTAACCCCAACATCCAGTACTTTAGTCTGTGAATTTGCACCCGTTATTTCCATTATTTTGTGAAACATTTTTTGACGCACTTTCAAGGACAATCTGCTCACAAAATTTCCTAAAATCGGATGCTTTTCATAGTAACGACTTTCCAATTTTTGCGTTGTCATATTATGTCTGTTTCCTTGTCTTTATCTATATAGCTCCTTTGGGGGCCTAAACAAACGATCAATGCCACGTTCTAAGGCCTAAATCAATAAATATTTTCTATAATTCTAATGGTTAGTGTGGGTCCGGCTCCAAACCCATATATGATAAACCGAGCAGATGTAAAAGAGAATTTAAGACAGAGAGAATTGGGTAACAGTTTAGTCGTCTCAATTGCCTGAATACGAGAATTGCTTTATGTTCGCTAAGAAGGTTGATTTTATTGTCGGAAAAAGCATATTCTGTTATTTTCATTCGTATCCCTAAAGCCGAAAAATGGTAGAATAAATTACGACTTATACGGGTATCATTATATATAACTGTTGTTTTTAGCAATTTGAATAATTTAACAAATAAACAGGGTAATTAATATGCCGAGGAAAACCTAATTTGGAGTACTATATATGAAAATAAACACTCTTCGATATTTTGATATCTGGATCGGAAGGCCTATGTGCCTGCTTATAACACTGATTTACAAAATAGGTCAGCTATTTAATGGAAAACCCGGTAAAATAAGTACACGTAAAATTTTAATAATTAAACTCTTTGGAATGGGCAGCATTGTTCTGGCGATTCCTTCAATAAATGCAATTAAAAAGAGATATCCTGAGTCCCAGGTACTTTTCCTTACATTTAGGGGTAATGAGCCGGTTTTGAACCTTACAGGTGTAATCTCTTCACAAAATATATATACAGTCAGGAGGGACAGGCCGTTTAACTTAATATGTGATGTTGTGGTAGTCCTTTTTAACCTTATACGGGAAAGGGTCGATGTTGTTATCGATATGGAGTTTTTTTCCCGGTCAACGGCTATCCTGAGCCTCATTCTTGGGGCTCGATGCCGTATAGGTTATTACGGATTTCACACAGAAGGGCTTAAACGGGGAAGTTTCATCAACTACCCTGTAAGCTTTAACCACACCCTGCATACTTCCAGATCCTATTTTACACTCTTAAAACCCCTTGGTATTTATCAGGAAGAGTTCAGCCCTGAAATTCCAAAACTTCAGTCCGGGCATAATTTTAAGATAGATGTAACAGCCAAAATTAAAAAGGCGAACAGGTTTTGTGAACCTGAAGATATTAACATATGGGTTGTTATAAATCCAAACACATCTGATCTTATTCAGTTGAGGAGGTGGCCGGGGAGATATTTTATAGAGCTTGCCGGGCTGCTTTTAAGAGAATATGACGATGCCGGCATTATTTTTATCGGCAGTAAAGACGAAGCATCCTATGTGGAATCTCTTTGTGGGCGGATTGATAATAATGAGGCCGAAAGAAGAATAATTAACCTTGCAGGGAAAACAACCATCAAGGATCTTATAGATATTTATAATTATTCGGACCTTCTTATTACAAATGATAGCGGACCTGCACACCTGGCAACGTTGACCAATATATCCAGTATAGTCCTTTTCGGCCCCGAAACTCCTGATCTGTATTCTCCCTTTGGTGATCATGTAAAATGTCTTTACCTTGGACTGGACTGCCAGCCATGTGTATCTGTTTACAATGGAAAGTTTTCCTATTGTCATGACAATATCTGTCTTCAGAAAATATCTCCTGATACTGTTTTTAAGATAGCAGTGGATTTTCTTAAAGGCTAATTTCCGTATCATAATTTATCTAAATAGACCGGTTAACTATCGCAAGCTTTAAGAATGAATAAATAGACATTTTTCTAATTTTGTATGGATAAACTGTTGATTTACAATAAGTACGGGTTTAGGATGTGCCATTTTGGAGACAGCCTTTGACTTTTTATTTTTATGGAAGGATAAGAGATGCACATATCATTTTACGGGGCGACACGGGAAGTTACCGGTTCCATGCATATGATTTCTGCGGGCGAAAATCGGGTGCTTTTGGATTGCGGGATGTTTCAGGGCCGCAGGAAGGAAAGTGAACAGAAAAACAGGGTGTTTCCTATCGATTCGCGTGTAATTACAAACGTTGTACTTTCCCACGCTCATATCGACCATTCGGGGCGTATCCCTTTGCTCACAAAGAACGGTTTTAATGGTCATATCATATGTACCCGGCCCACTGTTGATGCCTGTGGAGCACTCCTGCCGGACAGCGGGCATATTCAGGAGTCGGATGCACAGTATTTGAATTATAAGGCCCTCCGTTCTCATCTTTACCAATCCATGTCATATAAAAACGGCAAAACTGGGTCATATAAAAACGGTAAAACCAGGTCATCCAAAAACGGCAAAAAGCTATCCGGATCAGAGCAGAAAAAAATACAAAAAATGTTGAAAACAGGAAAGCATAAGCTCAACAGAAATGCCATTGACGACCTCATAAAAAAATATCATTTGGAACATATCCAGCCGCTTTATACGGTTGATGATGCGCAAAACGCTCTTTCCTATTTTGACGGATATCCTTATCAGGCAGAGATCACAATCGGAAAAGATATGACATGTGAATTTTATGATGCCGGACACATTTTGGGATCAGCTATCAGTATTATAAAGGCAAAGGAGAATGGCCGTGAGTTTACCATAGGCTATACAGGAGATATCGGAAGATTTGACCGTCCGATTATCCATGATCCTTCTTTGAACTTTTCGGAAAAACATAGGGATCTGGATCTTCTAATTATGGAAAGCACTTATGGAGATCGCAGCCATGGTCCTGCAGATGATTTAAAAAGCCGGATGAAACATGTTATCGTTGATACGTTCAACAGGGGCGGAACGGTATTGATACCCGCCTTTGCTTACGGTAGAACACAGGAAATTGTCTATGTCCTCCATGAACTTTACAACGAGGGGCAGGTTCCGAAGATTCCCGTATATGTTGACAGCCCGCTTGCAATCAAGATAACCAAGGTTTTTGGTGAACATCCTGAAGTATATGATTCAGATACCCATAAAGATTTTCTCGAAAATGGTGAAAATCCCTTTTCATTTCGGCAGATCCAATATGTTGGTTCGGTTGAAGAATCCATTGCATTGACGCGTGAAGAAAAACCCCATATTGTTATTGCAGCATCAGGGATGTGTGAAGCTGGCCGTATCCTGCACCATTTGAGGAACAGGGTGCATAATGAGCGTAATACCATCCTTATTGTAGGGTTTATGGCACAACACACCCTTGGCCGGCGAATTTTAGAGCAGGGGAGGGCATATGAGAAATCCGGGAGAAGAGGTCGTCCTCCGGAGCTGAAAATTCTTGGCAAAGAGTATCCCCTAAAAGCACAAGTTGTTAAACTCAATGGATTCAGTGCCCATGGGGACAAGTCTGAGTTGCTGAAATTCTTAAAAGGTTCAAATCTAAGAATTAAAAAAATTGCGGTGGTTCACGGAGAGGAGGACCAGTCACTCTCTTTTGCAAAGCATCTTAATGGTGAGGGCTTTTCAGCTTTTGTCCCTTACAGCGGAGAGACTGTATATATCGGCTAAACTCCTGAAAATCATAAATAATTAAACTAAAAAATGGGCTGGGCTCTAAATAATTCTTCTGAAAAACAGCCTGTAAGTGCCCACAGAGCTTCCATGTTTTTCGATCGCTTCTTTTGGAACCGCCATGATAGGCATGTATTTTATATGGCTGTGGGCAATAATTTCTTCTGTTGATGTTGTAATAAAAAACCGGCCTTTAGGGTCCTTTTATCTGTCTGTTATCCACTTTATCATTAAGATTTTCGGTTCATCCCATTAACCTTCCATTTCATCGCTTTTATTTTGCAGGGGATAACTTTTTTTAGGTATGGTGCATTCAAACAAAGTGCAAAGTAAAAATCAAAGTTTTAGTAGTATATGCTATTTGATAACTTAGTAAGGAGTTTTTAGGGTAAGGGGATTGCATCCCTCCTTTTAAGGACATCAACTGTGTGCTTTTCATTTCAATAATCCCTCCAACGTTGCAACCCCTTGTCCAACTCCATACTTTTGATCGTAAAGTTAAGTTTAAGGGCCTGCTTAAAAATGCTGACTTATTTTTGAGCGGGCTCTTTGTATTTTGGTAAGCTCAAACTGTTTTCAGAATGCATTTATCTTGTCGACGGCTGTTTTTAACGCAAAGACGCAGAGAACGCAGAGTCACGCAGAGATAATCAATAATATTTTTAAAGCTTTTTACGCAAGATAATATGAGATTTCTTTTAAGGCATAATTTTTAAATTTTTCCATCCTCTGCGAATCTTTGCGTTCTCTGC
>JAUXBD010000224.1 GCA_030619585.1 Desulfobacteraceae bacterium | reverse complement strand
GGCTTGATGATGATGAGCCGAGAAATGTTTTGAAAGCCTTTTGTGCACGATTATAATAACTTGCTTTAGCGGTGAATTCACCCATGCGAAGAAGATTCATTACGGCAATTGAATTGCCCGAAGGAATTGCTCCGTCCTGATTTGGTTTTTCACGTGCTATGAGGTTTTCATGACCCTTGCCTGTCATGAAGAACCCTCCGTTTTCAGTGTCTTCGTAGAGTTCTTCCATGATTTTATCAAGCATGATGGCTTTTTGCAGCCATAAAGGGTTGTGATCTGCTTCATAAAGATCCAGAAGGGCTGCCATGAAACAAGCATAGTCATCAAGATAACCATTGTGCTTTGCCTGTCCGTCATTGTAGCTTCTCAGCAGTCTGTCTTTTACAAAAAGATTTTCAAGTATAAATTCAGCGGCTTTTTCAGCAACGGTTATGTACTTAAAATCACTTAATATCAGGCCGGCCCTGGCATATGCTGAAATCATAAGACCGTTCCATGCTGTAAGTATTTTTTCATCCCGCAAAGGGGAAGGCCGTTTTTCCCGTACATCAACAAGCAGCTTTTTTGACTCATCTATGACTTTTTTAAGTTCCTGTTCCGATATATTCAATGACTTTGCAATGTCATCTGCAGGTTCGGGAGTATTAAGAATATGCCTGCCTTCAAAGTCCGGAACCCCTCCAACTGAATAGTATTCTTTAACGATTTTTGCCCGGTCTTTTCCAAGTGCGTCTGTTATTTCATCACCTGTCCATGTGAAAAACCACCCCTCCTCCCTGTGCCCGTTTGGAGCAAGGCTGTCCGCATCGGTGGCAGAATAGAAAGCACCATCGGGGGATGTCATGTCCCTTTGCACATAATCAAGGACCTCTTTTGCAACACGTTTGAAATCTTTATTTCCGGTTGCCTGAAAACCTTCAATATAAGCAACAGCAAGCAGCGCATTATCATAGAGCATTTTTTCAAAATGGGGCACCAGCCATTTACTGTCAGTTGCATACCTGTGAAACCCGCCTCCTGCATGGTCATATATACCGCCGCCTGCCATTTTATCCAATGTGCGCGTTGCCATATCCAGGGCTTTTTGATCGTTGGTTCGCCTGTGGTAGCGCAGCAGCAGTTGTATTGGCAGGCTGCTGGGAAATTTAGGAGCCCCTGTTAACCCGCCGTGGGCTATATCAAAACGGCTTTTGTAAAACTCAACAGCCCTGTGAATTATATCTGCATCCGGCATCCATGTGCCGGCTTCCGGTGCCAGGGCCTTTTGTATGGATTCGGTAAGGCGGTTGCTTGAGTCCTCAAGTGTCTCATATTTGTTGTGATAAGCGTCATTGATTTTCTGAAGAATAGTTAAAAACCCGGTGGAAGCCCCCCTGTCCCCGTCTCTTGCAGGAAAGTACGTTCCGCCGTAAAAGGGTTTTCTGTTAGGGAAAAGAAAGACATTAAGAGGCCATCCTCCACCTCCTGTCATGGCCTGAACAGCGGTCATGTAAATAGAATCCACATCCGGACGCTCCTCGCGGTCAACCTTTACGGCAATGAAGTGTTCATTTAGATACTGTGCTATCTCTTCATCTTCAAATGATTCTTCCTCCATAACATGACACCAGTGGCATGTGGAATAGCCGATACTGACCAGGACAGGAAGATTAAGCTTTTTTGCAGTTTCAAAGGCTTCATCTCCCCAAGGATACCAGTTCACAGGGTTGTGTGCATGCTGAATAAGATAGGGGCTTGTTTCAAGAAAAAGCCTGTTGGTGTATTTGGCTGTTTTGTCTTCAAGAATGTGTTTGGTTCGGGGTTTATATTGTTCACCCCGGAGCTTTCGCATACTTTCAATTTTTTTTAAAAGAGTATCGTCAAATGTTTTCATAATAGGTAGCCCTCCATGTTGTTTTGTAACAGGCGGCGTTATATCAGCATGCAATGGACCCTTTTTCCCCATGTGAGGTACGGCAATAATTATTAGAACTATCAGAGCGAAAAGGCCTATTGTTACAAATGTTTTCATATGCTCACATAATTTTTTCCGGCCTGGTTTTATCTCCAGCCCGCCTGTATGTTTCGATTAACAAATCTGTTTTTTAGTTATATCTTTAGGCTTACAATGCCCTTAATTCCCCATAGGGATAATAGGATTTATCACGCAATTGCCATGCCTTTATAATATAGAGAAATTTAGGGCGGTAATTATTCCATTTAGAATTAATTACACATATCTTTAATTATTTCCTTGAATTTGAGGCTTATTTCATTTAAACAAATACCAATATATCCTCTGAATGCCAACTGCTAAATCCATTATGGCAGGATAGGGGGGTAGAATCTTGATTTTTTGTTCGGCTACACAATATCCAAAACAACAAACACTTAATACTCAAATCGGAGGATTAGGTATTTGCGGCTGGATAATCGTCAAAATATAAACCTTTTCAACTGATTATGTGCATAGCCAATGATCTCTGACTACCGCAGAGCGGTAAGGGCCAGGTTTTCAATACTTGAATAAAAAGGGGTGTGTTTGTGGAAGAAAAAAGAGTTTACCCGCAAAACGACCCAAAGGGTTTTACAGAGGAGGCCAGGGCAAAAATGGTTGTAAAGGAGATAAGATTTTCAGAAGACCCAAGGGATTTCGGGCACGCAAAAGAGAGTGTCCCCTGCCAGGATGCATGCCCTGTGAAGACAAACATCCCTGGATACATAAGATGCATTTATGAAAAAAGGTATGGACGTTCCTATGAACTCAACCGTATGTATAACATTCTTCCGGGAGTCCTCGGCAGGATATGCAGCAGGCCCTGTGAGGAGAAGTGCCGCCACGGTGAAGTTGATCTGGGAACTTCTGTAAATATCTGCTACCTCAAGCGTGCCGCCTCAGATCTGAAACCCGCTTGGCATATGATTAAGGAGAATTTTTACGCACCCACAGGCAGGACAGTTGCCGTTATAGGGGCAGGTCCGGCCGGTCTTGCAGCAGCCCACGAGCTTACAACCCTAGGCCACAGGGTAACTATTTACGAGGCTTTAGACAAACCCGGCGGCATGTTAATGTACGGTATTCCAGCGTTTCGTCTGCCCAGAGATATCCTTGAATTTGAGATAGATAATATCATCAGGCTTGGTGTTGAGCTCAAAACAAATGTGAAGATTGGTGAGGATATATCTGTAACAGATCTTTTAAAAAAGCATGATGCTGTGATTGCTGCAGCAGGTTGCCAGGAGGCTTCCATGCCGGCAATAAAAGGTGAGGGGCTTGCTGGGGTGTACAGCGGCCTTGATTTTGTCATGCGTGTTAACAGTGGGGAGCATATCGATGTGGGCAAAAGAGTCGCTGTAATAGGAGGAGGATATACGGCAATAGACTGTGCAAGGCTTGCCATACGTTTTGGCGCATCAACAGTTACGGTCAACATCAGGAAAACAGAAGAATATATGCGTGTTGACGAAAACGAAAAACATGAGGCAAAACTGGAAAAGATCAGAATATACGGCCTTGTCCAGCCGGTAAAGATAAATGGTAAAAAAGGAAGGGTGGAATCAATCAGTTTTGTTAGGACCAGACTGGAGTATACCAAAGGTGGCCTTGGAAGAAGAGCTGTTCCCATCTTGAACTCGGAATTTGCAGTTCCTGTTGACACAGTTATCCTGGCAACAGGCCAGATACCTGATACATCTTTTATCGGCAGAAAGGTCAACCTGGACGGCAGGAGAATCCTGACAAGACAAAGCTCATTTAAGACAAGTATAAAAGGACTTTATGCATCAGGAGACTGCGTAACCGGAGCCACCAATGTTATTACGGCAATCTCGAATGGAAGAAAAGCAGCCAATGAAATTGATGAGCATTTTATAGGGCGCAAAAGGAGAAAATCTGTTGTCAGGTTTGAGACCTCGCCGGGCAGTGACCGAAAGCGAACTTACGATTTTATACCTTCGCTAAAAATGCCTGTTCTGGATACTGAAAAAAGGCTTGAAAAAGCAACCAATGAGGTGGAGTCGGGGTATGACGACAAAACAGCCCATGAGGAATCAAAACGCTAAGTCGGAGGCCAAGC
>JAUXBD010000337.1 GCA_030619585.1 Desulfobacteraceae bacterium | reverse complement strand
AGTATAGCAACTAAACAAAAAGTCAAGGAGAAGTTTGCCTCAGGGTAACCGTATTTGTAGCAGGCAGGAAAAAGTAAAGGGTCTCATAGGGCGGTGATTTTATGAAAAACCTAAAATACTATATCCCAGATACACCGCTAATTTTTATTTACATTTAAAAGAGTGCGAAATTAGGTTTAACTATCAAAAACAAAATATATATGATATTATATTAAGGATGATTAGAGGTAACCCTCTGTTATAGTCGAGACCCAAAAGTAAATTTAGGACCAAATTGTGGTTAAAAAAGCCCGTATATACAATATGTTGTGGGTTCAAAAAGAGAAAAAACAGACAATCTGAAGTCTATTCTTGTTGGCTATCAACCCAGTTTCCCTGTATTTCCGCTTATTTCCACTTGACATGAAGAATATTTAATGTGTAATTAGAATAAATTATTAGGCGGAGGCATTATTATGAAGAAAAAACTCTATTTATTTGCTACGGTTCCCCTGGTTATTTTTATGTGCAGCTTGGCTTTTGCGGAAAAACCACCGAATCCGAACTGGCATACTATAAGTCCTAGCAAACCTGATTCCCGGTGGTGCGATACTTTGGAAGAGATGATTAATGAAAGTGATATGAGGCAAGCTGTCAAAGATGTCGTTAATGCGGGTGGGCCGTGCGATGAAATAACTAAATGCATTCTGGAAATGGGTGACTATAACCCATACAATGTAATAAAAGAGTTAATTGACGCATGCGGCGATATAGATCTGGTTATTGTTGCTGCAACTGAATTTGGTATACCGGAAGCAGTTATTGCAAAAGCAGTTGCTGATGCCAGTACTGATGATGAAAGTCTGGCTTTTACTCCGGATGAAATAGGCCCTTTGCAGCTTATAAACATTGAATTGCCGGGCGGTGAAGTACCTTTGACGTCTGTAAGTCCGTCACATTTTTAAAATGATACTCTGTTTGACAAAAGGCCCTGATAGTCCGTTTTTTGCCAGGAGAGATATATGGTAAGAGGATTAAAGATTACCGTATTACTGATCGCGATTATACTTCTTACATTTTTATCTGCATATGCTGAAAGCAGAGAATTTGTCATCAATTCCGGCGGAATCGGGGCAGAAATTTTCGGATCAAGCGCCAAGGGTTATATAAATCCTTTTTTCTCAATTTCCACCATCTATTCAGATAATATAAATAACACAAAAAACAGCAAAAAAAGTGACATTGGATTTGTAATATCTCCCGGGATATGCCTGGCACTGCCTGATTTAAGCACCACACCCGAAGGGACAAAGACCGCAAACAAAACACCCGGCGGGCTTGCCATGAGCCAGTTCTATCTTAAGTCGGAAAGACAATATCAGGCATATCTTGTATATAACCCTGATTTTGAAAGATATTCGAGTCATTCGGAAAATGATGCCGACAATCACAGGCTGGAAGGACTTTTTGAATATAACTTTAAAGGAGGTCTTTCAGTCAATTTCAAAGAGCAATACATCGATTCGCACGATAAAATGGGTACAGGCTTATCAACAGAACTTGAAGAATATAAAACCAATCTTTTTAAAACAATGTTAAGGTATGATTCATTTGAAAAATTCATCTTCAGAATCGACTACTCTGTTTTTAGCGTGGACTACAAAAAATCAGACAGCCACGCCAGGGACAGGAGTGACAACTCTTTGACCACCTATATCTTCTACAAGGTTATGCCAAAAACCTCGGCTTTTTTTGAGTATAAGACTATTGATATTGACTATGATATCGAAGACATCAGTTCAAGCTCAGAGAGTCATTATTTCTTAGGAATTAAATGGGATATGACCGAAAAATCACAGGGAAGTCTGAAACTGGGATATGGTAACAAGGACTTTGATGATTCCAATGTGGACAAAAGCAATGATTTCTTGTTTGAACTCCAGGCCCATCATACCTTTACACCCAAAAGATCAGCAAACCTTACCTGGAACTTAGGAACCGAGGAAACAGATATTGTGTCAACAGATTATATCCGTTCAAACAGACTTACGGTAACGTATCTGCAAAGGTTCACCATAAAAATGATGGCCAATTTAACACTCTCCTATGCTGGCAGCAGTTATGGAGAGGACCTGTCCTTGGGGGGGTTGACAGAAAAAATGGATAACGATGTGTTAAGTTTTGCGCCGGCTTTCAGGTATGAATTAAAGAAGTGGCTGATGGTTGATATCGTATATTCCCATGTAAGGAGGAGTTCCAATTTTGACGAGTATGATTATACAACCAATACATTGTTTTTAAGAGTTAGTGGTTCTTTATGATAAAATGTTTATTACCATTGACAATCATGTTGTTTCTTCATTTCACAGGCGTATCCTTTGCACAGGATTATATTGTTGGCAAGGGGGATGTCCTGAAAATAAGTGTTTATGAGAATGATGATTTAACTACAATAGTCAGGGTCTCTGACGAGGGAAGTATTGTGGTCCCGCTTCTGGGAAAACTTACTGTAAAGGGCCTGACAGTGACCGAAGTTTCCGCAAAACTGTCAAAGCTATATGCTGATGGTTATATTATAGATCCGCAGGTAAATGTGTTTGTGCAGGAATACAGAAGCAAAAATGCTGTTATCCTTGGCCAGATCCAAAACCCCGGTATTTATGAACTACGTGAACACACCACCTTTTTTGAACTCATATCAAAGGCAGGTGGTCTGACCAAAGATGCCGGATATAAGGCCACTGTCAAAAGGCAGTCCGGTTCTTCCGACCAAAACATCATAAATATAGACATAAAAAAGCTAATT
>JAUXBD010000259.1 GCA_030619585.1 Desulfobacteraceae bacterium | reverse complement strand
CTACCTGGTAAATTGTATCCGGCTCAATGCCCTGTGCCATAACCCTGACGATGCTGTATTGCCGTTGTAAAAAAACATGATAACCCCTGCGCTTATAACAGCCCAGAACAGCATAGCGTCACCCATGATTTCAAGCTGCCTGCTTTTTTCCCCGCTATTTTAGCTTAATATCAAGCAATATAAAAGAAAAAGAATATTTTTTATTGACAGAAGCAAAGATCGAAACTATATTTGAACATATGTTCAGATATTAAACAAGGGGGGAAAATGAGTTCAAGTAAACTTTCCAGTAAAAACAATTTAGATATATGTGGTGTACGTGTTGTCCACCTTGACAAAGTCTCACAGGCAAGGGCGGACGCAATACCGGACAAAGGTCTTGAGCGAATGGCCCTTACTTATAAAGTTCTTGGTGATCCCACACGCCTTAAAATAGTTATGGCTCTTAAGGACAATGAGATGTGCGTTTGCGATATGGCAGCATTTACCAGCTTGACCGAGTCTGCCGTGTCCCATCAGTTAAGGCGCTTGAAAGATCTTTCCCTGGTTAAAAAAAGAAGAGACGGCCAGGTTCTCTATTATTCCCTTGATAATGAACATGTATCGGAACTTCTTGAGATCAGCCTGGCACATGCGGCAAGATAAATAAAATGGTGAATTCAATAAGGAACTATTAGGATGATTGAATTTTTAATAAAAACATCACTTGCAACCTGGGATCTACTCTTAGATTCATCAGTGTATATACTATTCGGATTGCTTATCAGCGGATTTCTCAGCGTATTTTTGAGTCCATCATCAATCACAAAACACCTGGGCAAGGGCCGCTTTCTATCTGTTTTTAAAGCGGCAATTTTTGGAATTCCCCTGCCTCTTTGCTCATGCGGCGTACTGCCGGCAGCTGTGTCCCTTAAAAAACAGGGTGCAAATAACGGGGCAACCACCGCCTTTCTGATCGCGACCCCTGAATCAGGAGTGGATTCAATATCAATATCATATGCTCTCCTTGATCCTATACTGACAGTTGCCAGACCTTTTGCCGCATTTGTCACTGCAATGGCTGCGGGAATAACCGATAACATATCAAATGGTTTGGGAAAAAAGCCGGTAAAAGACTCTGATGAAAACCTCAAAAAAGATATATTCTGTAATACAAAAGAGGATACCATTGATATCAATAAAAGTTCCACATTAATGGGAAAAATAGTTGCAGGTTTCAAGCATGCGTATACAGATGTATGGAGTGACCTTGCCTTCTGGTTTTTTATTGGGCTTTTATTAGCAGGACTTATCACATCACTTGTACCTGAAGAACTGTTTGGCCAATACCTTTCAGGAGGGTTTTTATCAATGCTGATTATGCTTGTTGTGGGCATACCTCTTTATATCTGCGCTACAGCTTCAACCCCAATCGCCGCAGCTCTTATCATGAAAGGGGTAAGCCCGGGAGCAGCGCTTGTTTTCCTGCTTGCAGGGCCCGCAACAAACGTTACTACCCTTACAGTTCTCACAGGGGTGCTGGGAAAAAAGACAACTACAATTTACCTTGGTACGATCGCCCTATTTTCAATTTTATTCGGCCTGGCAGTGGATAGCATCTACCTTTACATGAGCATATCCCCCCAGGCAATTGTGGGCAAAGCATCTGAAATGGTCCCTTTCTGGGTGCAGCTTGCCGGTACCATAATACTTCTTGCCATCTCCATTAAGCCACTGCACCGTGATATAAAGATACGGCTTAATCGGGCCTTTGTCCGGATTAAAAGCGGCAGCAAAGGAGGTATTCCCGGGGATAGTTCGCAAGATACAGTTTCCTGTGCAGGCTACACTTGAGGATGCCCCGACTGATCCGTGTGATCAAGCAGATTGTTGACTATTCATCAAAAACAAACGGGTAAAACAGGTTGAATGTTGTACCGTGCTCTTGAGATGTTGTGAAAGATACTTTACCTTTTAAATAACGCTCGGTGAGCAATTTTATACTGTAGGATCCCAGGCCGCGGCCTTCGCCTTTTGTGGAAAAGGAGCTATGAAAAAGCTGCAACTGAATATCCTTTTCCAAAAACGCTTCATTGTGGACCCAGAATTGGACCTGTTTTTCAGCATTTTTGCAACCTATTGTTACAGTCTGGCCCTCATCTGAAGCCTCCAGTGCATTTTTAACCAGATTACCGATAACCCTTCTTAGCAAAACCTTATCACTTATGAAAATAATATCCTGTGAGTTCTCGTCAACGGATAGTATACACCGGTTTGCATTTCTATGAGCAGTGTATATCTCCGCTACATCCTTAACGAGTTCAAGGGAGCTTATTGATAATGGTTGAACAGACAGTTCATTGTTTTCCGCATTCGTAAGATCTTGCTGGGCTCTTATCTCCTCAATGAGATCCTGGGTAAAAAGGTTCATTTTCCTCTTAAAACCTTTAAGCAGGCCTGGGTTATCGTTGTCCAGCCCCCAGTTCATTGCCTGAAACCTCTGGGCTATATTGTTGATATCATGGAAAAATATTCGTTCAAGCGCCCTTCTGCGTTTTTCCGAGCTAATATCCTTCATCATCAGCAATATGAATTGTTCACCTTCCAGCTCTATCGGTGATGCCCACACACTAAAAACAAGCGCCTGCCCGTCCTTTGTTATAAAACGGCTCTCCTTAACATTGTCATCCCCTTGTCGTGCCGAGATAACTGCCAGTACAACGCCACAGTGGTCGCAGGCTTCTGATACTCCGCATTCACCTGTAGTTTCAGAGTTGTAACAGTTAAATATTTCACCGGAGCGAAGTCCAAAGATTGCATGAGCGTCATTGAACTTGGATAGTTCAACAGTTGCACGGTTACAGAATATCACCTGACGCTGTTTGTTAAGAACAAGTAGAATATTGGGAACAGCATCAAAAAAATCATGTATATGGGAAAGCGTTGCGACCAGTTCCGATTGCCGCATTATCTCTTCATGCAGAACTTTTTCAGCAGGAGGAACAATTGTTGGACTATGACCTTTAAGCATAAGCAATCACCTGACCTGTAACGATTCGAGCCCGGAGAACCGAGCTTTTACATAAAATGTTTTTTTACGGGGGACAATCGGCACAAACGCTTCTAAACACCTCAGTGGAAAGATATCGGTCACCGCGGTCAGGAAAAACAGTAACAACAGTTGACCCTCTCGGCATATCTTTTGCGATCTCCATTGCAGCCCACAGGGAAGCCCCGCTGCTCATGCCGCAAAAAATGCCCTCCCTCAATGCCAGATCGCGAACAGTATTAAATGCCTTATCATCATCACATGTAATCTTATCATCAAGCATCTCCGGCCTATAAATTTTGGGCACAACAGCTTCCTTCATATTTTTAAGGCCCTGGATCTTGTGGCTCAGGCAGGGTTCAAAACCAATAACTTTGGTCTTTGGACTGTTTTGTTTAAAATATCTTGAACATCCCATAAGAGTTCCCGAAGTGCCCATACCGGTGACAAAGGCATCCACATTACCGTCAGTATCCCGTATTATTTCAGGGGCAGTGGTCTCAAAATGTGATGTCCAGTTAGCATCATTGGAAAACTGATCCGGCATAAAATACTGGTCACCGTATTTTTCAACAATATCACGAGCCCTGGCAATAGCGCCGTCGGTCTTTTCACTTCCCGGGGTCAGTTCAAGCTCAGCACCCAGCGCAATAAGTATTGATCT
>JAUXBD010000368.1 GCA_030619585.1 Desulfobacteraceae bacterium | reverse complement strand
CTGCAGCAGACGCTGTGGACAAGGCACTCATGTATGCTTATAGAGACAGGAGAGTAAGAAAAAGGGATTTCAGAAGGCTCTGGATCGCCAGAATCAATGCTGCTGCAAAGATGAACAATATCAGTTACAGCAAATTAATACATGGGTTAAAACTCGCAAATGTCGAGATTGATAGGAAGGTACTTGCAGACCTGGCAATTTCAGATCCGTCTGCATTTACAAAGATAGCCGGCCTGGCATCACAGCAGTCATAATTGTTTCTTGGGTTGTCCGTCTTTGGTTTTCCGGGTTTATTGAGTTAGTTGGGTTTGCCTGTTAACCCAAACAAATCCAATAAATCCAATAAATTCTTTTGCAGAGTATAAAAGTGGAAAATTCCATAGAGAAGATTAAACAGGAAGCGCTTAAAAAACTTGATGAGGCATCCTCAGACATTGAGAGCATAAAAGCCCTTTCAGTCCAGTATGTGGGCAGGAAGGGCTTTGTTACACAGTTTTTACGAAACATTTCAAAACTCCCCAAAGAGCAGAGGCCTTTGGCCGGCAAAGAGGCAAACCAGGTCAAGCAGTTTCTGGAAAATGCGTTCAGCCAGGCAATTGCACGCATTGAGATGGAGAAAAATTCCTTAAGCGACAGCATTGATGTTTCCCTTCCAGGAAGACCGGTCCGGTTAGGTACTTTGCATCCCATCACCCAGATAACGCGGCAAATATGCGATATCTTCACAAATTTGGGTTTTGAGATCGCTGAGGGCCCTGAAGTTGAGACAGACTATTACAACTTTGAAGCTCTTAATGTTCCCAAGGACCATCCTGCCAGAGACATGCAGGATACATTCTATATATCTGAAAACATAGTTCTTCGGACACAAACGTCGCCCATACAGATCCGGGTGATGGAAAAATATCCTCCACCTGTGAGAATCATTGCGCCTGGAAAGGTTTACCGGTGCGATTCGGATCTTACACACACACCAATGTTTAACCAGGTGGAAGGACTTCTTGTGGATAAAGATGTATCTTTTGGAGATCTTAAGGGTATCCTTACAACGTTTGTTCACGAAATATTTGATGAAGAGACCTCTTTAAGGTTTAGGCCCAGTTTTTTCCCTTTTACTGAACCCAGTGCCGAGGTTGATATTTTATGTGTCATGTGCCGAGGGAAAGGCTGCAGGGTATGCGGTCATACAGGATGGCTTGAAATACTGGGCGCGGGTATGGTTCATCCTGCGGTGTTTGAAAATGTTAAATATGATATAAAACAGTACACAGGTTTTGCATTTGGCATGGGTATTGAGAGAATAGCCATGTTAAAATTTGGAGTCGATGATATACGTAAGTATTTTGAGAATGATTTAAGATTCTTAAGGCAGTTCTAACATGAAAGTCAGTATAAGCTGGTTAAAAGAATACATCCCTTTAAAGATGGAGATATCTGCTCTTTCAGACGCTCTGACAATGGCCGGACTTGAGGTGGAAGATGTCTCAGACAGGTATGATTATTTAAACACCGTTGTTGTGGGCCGTATTGCCAAGATCATTCAGCATCCCAAAGCTGACCAATTAACAATATGCCAGGTAGATTTGGGTGATGGTACGATCAATGTTGTTTGTGGTGCGCCCAATGCATCTGAGGGCATGTTCTCCCCCTGTGCTTTGCCCGGGGCCGAATTGCCCGGAGGATCCGTTATTGAAAAAGGTATCATCCGTGGTCAGGAATCTTACGGAATGCTGTGCAGTGAAAAAGAGCTGGCCCTTGGCGCAGACAAATCAGGCATCATGGAGCTTTCCCAGGATCTTGTAGTTGGAAGCCCCATAAAAAAGGCCCTTGGACTTTCAGATCCTGTTATTGAAATAGACCTTACACCCAATAGGCCGGATTGCCTCAGCCTGATCGGTGTGGCAAGGGAGATATCAGTATTCCAAAAGACAAATGTAAAATATCCTGAAATAGACCTTTCGACTAAAGATACTCATTCAGATTCAGGCTTAATAAAGAGTATAGAGGATCATACCAGTGTTAAAATTCAAGATCCGGATCTTTGTCCAAGATACGCAGCAAAGCTTCTTTTTGACATAACAGTCGCCCCTTCTCCTTTTTGGCTTCAGGACAGGCTGATGTCTGTGGGTCTAAAACCGATAAACAACATAGTTGACATTACAAACTTTGTGATGATGGAGATGGGGCAACCCCTCCATGCATTTGATTTTGACTTCCTTGCTGAAAACAGGATAGTGGTTAGAAGAGCTAAAGCAGGGGAGGCTTTTACCACACTGGATGGAAAAGAAAGAAAGCTCTCTTCCGAGATGCTTATGATTTGTGACGGGAAAAAGCCGGTTGCCCTGGCAGGTGTGATGGGAGGATTGAACTCTGAAATTCACGATTCAACAACAAGAGTTCTTATTGAAAGTGCATATTTTAATCCCGTATCTGTCAGAAAAACCGCCAAAAAACTAGGATTAAACACAGATGCATCCCACCGGTTTGAAAGAGGGGCAGATCCTGATGTAACGGTTAAAGCAATAAATCGTGCTGCACAGCTTATGGCAAAAATCGGGGGGGG
>JAUXBD010000085.1 GCA_030619585.1 Desulfobacteraceae bacterium | reverse complement strand
CCTTGCCGAGTCTCATCAGCTTTATGTTTTCATATTTAGCGGAAAGGGAATCAGGAAGGTCGTCCACTTTGGGGTTAAGGGAAAAAAACCCGCCAATGGTTCCGGGTTTTGCCCCTGTCCTCTCATAAACAAGATCCTTCATATCTGCAATGGGAACTATGTTTTCACTGCCCGGTATATTCAGTGCGGCAGCAAGATTGGCATCCGGGTCAGCATCGATAGCAAGTACATGTTTGCCCTGATCGTTAAGGGTCCGTATCAAAAGAGATGCGAAAGTGGTTTTGCCGACGCCCCCTTTGCCGCTTATTGCTATTTTCATTATATGTGCCTTGTGTTTGGTTTAATTGGTTATATTGGTTTAATTGGTTATATTAGTTTAATTAGTTACCCAGTTTAACCAGCCAAATTGTTTTATGGACGAATGTATCAAAGTCGCATGTTTTATACAACCCTTAGGTATCCTATGGCGACAAAACGCAGTTGACTTGGCAAAGATTATTGTTGCGGCAATTGGGGGAAAAGCTTAGAATCAGGGCCGACAATAAGGAATTTGATGCAAAGCATGGAATAGGTAGGTCCTATGGAAAGTAAGACAACAACAATAGCTCCCCCTATAATCCTGGCCCCGGCAGGAAGCAGGGACTCTTTTCTTGCAGCACTGTCGGCCAAGGCGGATGCCGTCTACTGCGGACTGAAAACTTTTTCCGCTCGCATGGAAGCAAACAATTTTACAATCAAGGAACTATCGCCTCTTTCAGAACTTGCCCACAAAAAAAAGGTAAAGGTCTATGTGGCCTTTAACTCCCTTATAAAACCCGATGAATTAGAAACGGCCGGCGCACTGATAAAAGAGCTTGAATCTTATGTTAAGCCGGATGCACTTATTATTCAGGATCTGGCTGTTGCAGAGCTGGCCAGGCAAACAGGTTACAGGGGTGAACTGCACCTGTCTACCCTGGGGAACCTGAGTTTTCCCGAAGCTTTGAAAATTGTAAAAAAAAGCTTTGGTATTAGCCGGGTTGTTATTCCCAGGGAGCTGGGTATTGACGAGATAAAGTCAATGGCGGATGTGTGCCCTGATAACGTGGGGCTTGAAATGTTCGTTCACGGGGCTCTTTGTTACGGAGTGTCCGGAAGGTGTTACTGGAGTAGTTTTTTTGGTGGGAAAAGCGGATTGCGCGGCCAGTGCGTTCAGCCATGCCGAAGGCGTTACAAGCAAAAAGGTGAAGCAAAGAGGTTTTTTTCCTGTCAGGATCTCAGCCTGGATATTTTAGCAAAGCTTCTTTTAAATGTTCCCAAGGTAATGACCTGGAAGATTGAGGGCCGTAGAAAAGGGCCACACTATGTTTTTAATACTGTTACGGCCTATAGAATTTTCAGAGACCATGCCAAAGATCCCAATATGAAAAAGCAGGCAATGGGTTACTTAGATCAGGCCCTTGGCAGAAAGAGTACACATTATAATTTCTTGTCCCATAGGCCCCAAACGCCGGTAAAAACAGAGGTGCAAACCGGCTCAGGCCTTCTTGTGGGGGCAGTGCGGGGCGGATATAAAAATCCATGCCTTGTTCCAAGGGATGAACTTCTGGCAGGAGACCTGCTTCGTGTTGGCTATGAAGATGAACCAGGGCACACAATTTTTAGGGTTCCCAAATATATTCCCAAAAAGGGACGACTTTATTTAAAACCCTTTAAAATAGCGGGCAAAGCTCAAAAGGCCCCTGTCTTTCTTCTTGACAGAAGGGAAGAAGAGCTTAAAGAGATGTTAAGCAAGATGGATGAAGAGCTGAACAAGATATCATGCCCAGAGGTTGTACCCGCAATCTTTAATGTCAGGCCGGCAAAAAGACCAAGAAAAAGGATGATCCCCTTTGAAATGAACGTGCAAAGAAAACCAGGAAGGAACCAAAAGCAGGGGATAACCGGTGTGTGGCTGCCCCTTGAGGATTTTGGCGCAATACCAAAAAAAGGTGTTACATCCAGGTGCTGGTGGTGGCTCCCTCCCGTTGTATGGCCTGGTCAGGAGAGCAGGCTTAAAGATTTTATTGAAGCGGTTTTAAAAAAAGGAGCGCGCAATTTTGTGCTGAACTCTCCCTGGCAGATATCATTTTTCCGGTCTTTAAAGGGCCTGGATATTTGGGCAGGACCTTTTTGCAACCAGGCAAACCAATTGTCAATAAGTGTTTTGGAATCAATTGGATTTTCAGGCGTTATCGTTAGCCCTGAACTTGGCAGAGAGGATATTTTTAAACTTTGCAGGAGTAGCCCTCTGCCTATGGGGATCGTGATCTCGGGTAATTGGCCCCTTTGTATATCACGGACCATTTCCCAAGAGTTTAAAACACAAGAGCTTTTTGTAAGTCCCATGGGTGAATATGCATGGGTAGCAAGACATGGGGATGATTTCTGGGTATACCCGAATTGGGAGCTGGATTTGACAGCAAAGAGAGATGAACTTATAAAAGCAGGCTGTAAACTGTTTGTGCACATGGAAGAAACTTTGCCGGGAAAGGTAAGTATGAAAAAAAGGCCTGGTTTGTGGAACTGGAAGTTGAAACTGCTTTAATATTGGAGGCTTGCAAATGGGGACGTGGCAGCAGGTGGTGGTGGCCATAAATCACGACAACCGCTCAAGGGAAAGAACGGTCGAAGTTACGATAATAGGGACCGGTTTCTAAGCATTAAGCTGTATATCCTTGCCTTCCCGCTCACGTTTCATGTTGCGAATTGCACACATATTGCCACACATGGTGCAGGTGTCTTCCTTTTCAGGTATGGATGATTCGCGGTATTGTCGTGCTTTTTCAGGATCAATTGCAAGCTTGATCATCTTTTCCCAGTCGAGATCTGCCCTGGCTTTGCCCATTTTGTCGTCCCAATCCCTTGCGCCGGGGATGCCTTTTGCAATATCTGCCGCATGTGCGGCTATCCTCGTGGCAATGATACCCTCTTTCATATCCTCTATTGTGGGAAGCCTTAAGTGCTCTGCAGGAGTAACATAGCACAGGAAATCTGCGCCGTTCGCCGCAGCGATAGCGCCGCCTATGGCGCTTGTTATATGATCATAGCCTGGCGCAATATCGGTAACAAGGGGACCAAGAACATAGAAGGGAGCATCATGGCAAAGACGTTTCTCGAGCATCATGTTTCCCTTGATTTCGTTTAAGGCCATATGTCCAGGGCCCTCTATCATTACCTGGACATTTTGTTCCCATGATCTTTTTGTTAGCTCACCTAACACAATAAGCTCTTCAACCTGGCATGCATCGGTTGAATCGTGGAGGCTTCCGGGGCGGCATCCATCACCAAGGCTGATTGTTACATCGTATTTTTGGCATATGTCAAGAAGCCTGTCGTAATGCTCATAAAAAGGATTCTCCTTGTCGTTTAGAGACATCCATGCGTACAAAAGTGAGCCCCCACGTGATACGATACTTGTTAACCTCTCATTTTTTTTAATTTTTTTTGCTGTTGCACGGTTAAGCCCTGCATGGATGGTCATGAAATCCACACCATCTTTGGCGTGTGTTTCAACAACCTCGAAGAACTCGTCCACAGTTATATCTTTCAGGTTTTTGTCATAATACCCAACTGCATCATAGATAGGAACTGTTCCGATCATTGCAGGGGATGTATCGATGAGCTTTTTTCTGAATTTGCTGGTTTTGCCAAAACAGCTTAAATCCATGATAGCTTCAGCTTTAAGGGCAAGGGCGGTTTTCACCTTTTCAAATTCCATATCAATGTTGCAGCAATCTTTCGATATTCCCAGGTTTACATTGATCTTTGTTCGCATCCCCTTGCCGACCCCCTCTGGATCAAGGGACTTATGGTTCTTGTTTGCCGGGATAATTGCCTTGCCCTGTGCAATCAGTTCCATAACTTTTTTTTCATCCATCTGCTCTTTTTTGGCAACAGTTTTCATCTCTTTTGTGATTATATCTTTTTTTGCTGCATCCATCTGAGTTGTATAATTCATTTTATATCCTTTTTGCTTGTTTATATTCGAATAGAGAATTATTGTAAAGGGCAATCTTTTTAGCCCGTTCTGTTTATATTTTCTTGACAATTTCTTAATATATATGTATCTCCACAGAAAATATAGGAACCAAATCCCTTTTATTATCAAAGGAGTACTTACCTATGGCTCTTACTAAAATAGAGATGGTTGGCGCTATTCAAGCTCATTTTGGTTTTTCGAAGACAAAGTGTACAGAACTGCTTGATGTCCTGCTGGAAATTATTAAAAAATCGCTGGAGAACGGTGAAGATGTAATGGTCAGTGGATTCGGCAAATTTTGCGTAAACGAAAAAAAAGAGCGCAGAGGTCGAAACCCAGCCACCGGCGAAGATCTTATGCTGGATAAGAGAAGGGTTATTACTTTTAAGTGCTCACAAGGGCTGAGAAAAAAGGTTGATGTATAATAAACCTGCCTGGTGATATTTTGTCACACCTTGAATTTTTCCATCATCTCTTTAAGCTGTACCGCAAGGCCTGAGAGTTTTTCAGCGCTTGCGTTTAGTTGCGAACTGCTGTTGGACATTTCGCCGGCTGCCTGGTCGACTTCTGCTATGTCACCTGCAATCTGGCCGGAAACGTCTGAGCTTTGAGTGATATTTTCATTGACCTCAGTAATGTTTCCTGACACCTGAACCATGGTTCTGGCAATCTCCTGGGTTGTGACCGACTGTTCCTCTACAGCTGCCGCAATAGTTGATACAATCTCATTCACATCGTTAATAATTTTTGAAATCTCTTCAATCCCTTTTACTGTGCCTGCTGTTGCCCCCTGAATAACGTCAACCTTCTGCTTTATGCCCTGAGTTGCTCCTGCTGTCTGAGCGGCAAGCTCTTTGATCTCATTTGCCACAACCGCAAATCCTTTTCCAGCCTCTCCTGCACGGGCAGCTTCAATGGTGGCGTTTAGGGCAAGCAGGTTTGTCTGTCCGGAAATATCAGCTATGGTTTCAGTTACCTTGCCTATTTCCTGTGCGGCGTTTCCAAGTTCTTCAACCTTATCAGAGGCATTTTTTGCTTGATTTACCGCTTGTTTTGTCATTGAAGCAGCTTTGCCTGAGCTTTCTGCAATATCATTAATGGTGGCTGTCATCTCTTCCACTGATGCGGCGACCACGCCTGTGTTTCCGGAGGCTTTCTCCATGGATGAAGCAACAGTGTCCATATTTGCTTTCATTTCTTCAGCTGAAGCAGCTACGGTGTTTGATTTTTGCGACATCTGATCTGATCCGCCTGACATAAGCCCGGACAGGTCAGACAGTTCTCCTGAGGAGCTGGTAAGGATATCAGCTTTTCCTGTGATATCCTTAATCATATGCTGTAACTTTTCTATAAAAGCGTTAAACCATTGCGACATTTCTCCAATTTCATCATCGTTTTTAACTTCAAGACGTTTGGTCAGGTCGCCTTCTCCCTCAGCAATATCTTTGATCATTAAAACAGTATTATTAAGGGGCTGGCTAATGGACTTGGAGATTATTATCCAGTTTATAATTAAAGCAGCGGCAACAACCAAAAGAAATGAGATAAGATTTAGCTGTCGCTGATTTTTGGTGGCTTTACTGATAGTGGACAGTTCTTCTTTCAGGTTTTCAGTAGATGTCTTAACGAAATCTGTTAAGTTGTCTCTTAAAGTTTTTGTTTCCATAGCCAGATCATTTGTTTTGTTTCTTACATCGCTTTCTTCTCCGCTATCTATGTTTGTGCTGACCTCTTTGTATACAGACTGGGCAGTGGTTGAAAAACTTTTATACTGTTTAAGTATTCTCTCGGCATTATTTTTTGTCTTTTTATCCAGTCCGGTAAGATTAACAATGGCTTGAAGGTGTGTAAGGGTTGCTTCGGCTTTTTCCCCTGCAGAATCGATAAGGGCATCATCACCAAGCATCACCGCATCATTGTAGAATTTTATCTGTTCCTTGAATGTCGTTAACGCCAGTTGGCTCTCTTTGGTCGCAGTAAACAGGTGCTCTGATACATTGTTAACGCGTTTTTCTGTGTTTTTGCCGGTATAAAATCCGAGCATGGTTGAAACAAAATAGCCAAATACCAGGATGCCTATACTAAGCCATATTTTTGTTGTTATGCTAAAGGATTTCCACACAATAAACCTCCTTACTATTAACAGTCTATGAAATTGGATTTAAAATATTACAAATATGAACGAGATGTTCCATCTTGATAGGAAATTGATGCTAATTTTTTTGGCCATACCTATCTAACTTATAGCTTAAGTGTTTTACGGCTCATTTAGTTAATGTTGATTTTGATAATAAGCGTGATGAAATTATATCTAATTTTTATAAATCATACATAACCATTATTTTAAAATCAATAGATTTCACCATAGATGTTTATTTAATATTTGCAGTCATTAATTTAGAAATAAATTATGAGGACTGTCTTTACTTGAGTTTTCGGATTTTATATCTTGACATATTTTCATTAAAAAATCAGGCAATTAATTGCGAATCGTCATTCCGGCGAACGCCGGAATCCAGAAAAGCCCAATATAAAGAATTT
>JAUXBD010000333.1 GCA_030619585.1 Desulfobacteraceae bacterium | reverse complement strand
GTTCTTTTTTTGCGTCCATCTCTTTCCCCCCCCCATTGTTTCCAGAAATGCTTGAATCCTTGTTTGCAGTTGGCCTACACCACTTAAAGTGTATTCCCGGTCAAGACAAAGGAGCGGAATGTTCAACTCCTTGAAGTCATTTTTGAGCGAGTACTGCTCAAATCCCCATACCTCGCAAAAGGTAAGCCGCGAAAAAACAACTCCATCCACATTGAACTCCTCTACCATGTTTTTCACATATTCCAATCTGCTCTCATATTCCGTGAACACACGGGCACATGACGGGCGGTCGGCAACATAGTATTGGGACAGTGCTAAAAGCGGGTCATTGATGTCCTCATTCACATCTTTCCAAAGCATCCTTGATCCAAAGCACAGGCTGTCGGTTACAACGAGGGCTCCCTGGTCTTCAATAACTTTTATATATTCAGGGTTATCCAGTTCTCCGCCCATTACCATAATTCTTGCCCTGTGATCTGTAATCGGCTTTGCATCTTTGATGTCATTCATAAACTCTTTTAGCAATTTATTATACTTGTCCTGGGGCATGGCTGTGGAAGCTACAGTGACGGCAAGCATCTGTGCCCCGGTGATGGAAGGATTTTCACCTTTTCTAAGTTCATAAAGTTCTCTTTGAAGACGTCTTGTTTCATTATGAAGTTTTATTGCTTCTTTTAACTTATCGTCTGCAATTGTAATATTGAAATGTTTTTCCAAATCCTCTTTAAGTTCAAAAAGCTCACTTCTGAACCACTTCACCTGTGGCTCCTCTGCTTTCTTTGGAAGGCTCAAAATTTTACTAAAGGAGTTTTCAGCTGGCGTATCCAGTGGTCGTAAATCCGTCTGATATGGTCGCAACTGTTAAATAGAATCATGGCGTCAACAAAGTCATAATCACCTTTGAGAGCTGAATTAAAAACGTGACGGGGGAATGAACAGTTCAGGTGGCTAAAAAAAGAATCTGAAAGCTCTGAGCCTTCACTTTCCGGAGCCCTTAACCTATAAGGAAGGAGGCCTGCAGCAGAGGCCATCTCACCCGGAAGGGCTGAACATAAATACCCCAGAATTTTACCGCCCTCTTGTTTCCATTTTTCAATTTCACTATTACCTATCCCTTTTGAAGCTTCGGCAAAATGTTGAAAAGCGTTTGAATTTAACCCTGTTTCCAATTTTATGCCTCCTTATATGTAATGTAACAACGGATCTTTCGCATAGGTCTCATCTCGCTATAATGAATATAATGTGTTTGCAAGCGATTATTGGTTTAGTCCAAGCCAAAAATCCTCATTGCATTCTGCCAGGCCACCATTTCAAGTTCTTTTTCATTAAGTTTAAGTCTAAGCAGCCGATCCATATCTTCCTTTGGATCACACCATGGGAAATCACTGCCAAAAACCACCCGGTCAGGGCCGAAAGACTTGATTATATCACAAAACTCATCATCGGTAAGTTGCGAGTTTTTTAATACAAATGATATGTCTGTAAAAAGGTTCTTGTATTTACCGGCAAGGTCACACAGGCCTTTTACATTAGGATAGGCCAGATGCGCCGCCACCAGCTTCAGGTTTGGAAATTTATCAAGCACTTTGCGAAAATTTTCAGGTGAGCAGTATTTACCCTCAGGATCATCAACCATTAATCCACCATGGGAGATAACTGTAAGGTTTTTCTCCTGGGCAAGATCAAAAATAGGCTGGTAGCCTTCATACGCCGGGGACAGGCTACTTGCAGCAGGATGAATCTTTATAACTTTTATCTTGTACGTTTTAAGTTTAGAAAGTAACTCTTTTGCCATATACTCCCCATTAATAGTGGGGTCAGCAGCAATAGCAGGCTCCATGCGCGGGTCTTTCAGCGCTTTTCGGCAGAGCCAGTCATTATAACCGGAAAGCCGCTGTTGCATTTTTTCTTCCAGCTCTTCAGCAAGTACTCTTTTTTTAGATGACGTGATATCTTCAGGCCATTTTTCCATGGCGGCCTTACGCATTAGGGATATCGGTATAACGGCAAGGGCAATAATTCTGTCTATTGGATTGCAATCAAGGATTTTAGCTGCTTCTTCAACAGTCCCGCTGAATCCTATCTGGCTTTTACCGCCCTGGGCCATGAGCCCGGCCTGCTCACTTTTGTAAACATGAAAATGGCTGTCTATTATCTTCAAGTCGGGTTCTCCAATATGGTAAAGGTATAGTTATGTAATATAATTCTTCAGCGCTCTCAACCAACGGTGAGCGGAATGAATGTGAGCTGTTAGAGGATCGCTTCGCTTAAGGTTAGAGGTTTTAGGACAAAGTATTTTGTATAGCACCATTTTTCCCCTCTAACCTCCAACCTCAAACAATTTGTGTGAAATTTTTACGGTATTGTTTATTGTAAAACTCCTTGTAAGTCAATAACCACACCTAAAAAGGGAGTATGATGGGGACCCTGAAGGGTCACAATATTATTTCCACAATTAAAAACTTCTTGTCCTGATGTGCGAAATGTAAGTTATATTGACAATTAATTAATTTTTGATAAATATGCAGGGTAATTGTTTTTGTTTTCATTACTCTCAAACAAGATGTTAGCTTCTAAGTAGCTTGGTGAAATGAGTTAAGTTGAGGAGTTTATGGATCTTTTTTTTCAATCTGAAATGTTGATTTTTTTTGGAGGTATTGCAGCTTTACTTTTATTTCGGCAATTCTCCATGATGAAAGTAGTTAGTGTCCTTTCTATCTGTATTGGATGTCTTATGGGATTGTATAGTTCCCTATCCATGCTTAATGGAGAGACTGCGCTCGCTTCATTTAAGTATTTGAATGCATTTTCCCTTTCTTTTAAAGTGGACG
>JAUXBD010000031.1 GCA_030619585.1 Desulfobacteraceae bacterium | reverse complement strand
TAAGGGTTTTATCAATCTGGACATCCTTAATTACCCGCAAGGAAAAAATCAATACAATCTATCATCTCCAGACAACTCATTTGAAAACACCAGTATTACTCAAGAATATATTGATTCAGACTATGTGATCAAAGAATTCTTTATAGATGCCAATATAAATAGAAGGGTATATTTTCGTATAGGAAAGCAGGTAATCCAATGGGGAAGAGGTTTTTTCTTTAATCCCACCGATCTTATAAACGTTGAAAAAAAGCAATTTAGAGATTTGGATGCCAACAGACTTGGTGCATATGGACTGAAAGCACATATACCATTGGGACATACGATAAACTTTTATGGCTTTTTAGATGTGGGTAAGGAGATTGATCCGCATTATTTTGCATGGGCGGGGAAAATTGAATTTTTGCTCAGAAATACGGAGATCGCTCTTTCAGGCTGGAACAAGAAAGATTCTCACGCTATTTATGGGCTTGACTTTTCCTCACAGATAGGTTCCGTGGATATTTTTGGAGAGGTCGCCGTCTCTGAAAAAGAAACACTCAAAGAAATAACCCCCGATCTTTCAATCAACAGCACGATAGAAGAATGGATTCCACGCGCCAGTATCGGCTTTAGGAAGTCTTTTGATTTTCTAGGCCACGCCAAAAAAATATCTGTTACCGGCGAATATTATTATAACGACGCAGGATATACTGAAGATGTTTTTGATGAGGCTATAAAAACCGGGGTATTTCTTTTACTTGACATGTATGAGCCCAATAACCTTTCAACCCAGTATGGCGTTTTGGCGATTATATATAATAATTTTTTAGTCAGGGCATTAACTTTTTCTGTAAATATTCTCGGCAACCTTACAGATGACTCATATATAGTAATGAGCGGATTTAGATATAGCCCGGTATATGATTTAACATTACAATTAACCGTTTCCTCCTTCGTGGCAGACGAAGGAACGGAATATAGTTTAACGGGGAATGAAACCGTTGCAGAGGTGGAGGTCAGGCTGGCGTTTTGATAGCTTGGCATCTTAAAGCTCCATTTCGCTTCTGCTTGCTCCCAATGCGGTTACCCCTACCATAGCAGGCAGTAAAATATAGCTAAACACAAATTCTTTTACAATACGGCTTCCCACTTCAAATTGATAACCATCAGGAAACACATCTCCTATCTGCCTTAAGAGCCTGCACGAAAAAAACCCTTTTTTATCATCCCATTGAAAAATAGCTTCCTTGAAGTCTATATACTCCATTGCATGATGGAAAAACGCTTTAAATGCGGCTTCCTTTGCAGAAAATAACATTTTGATCCTTACTTCAGATAGTGCCTTATCAGCCTTAACCCACCCAAGTTCGGAACCTGTGCCGATCATATCATATGCGTTTTCAGGTATCTGGTTTTCCATCCCTTCAAGTTCCTCAAGATCAACTCCTATACCCATTGCATGGCTGCAGGGGCAAATAGCGCAAATTGCAATTTGTCCTGCATGGGTCAAGGCACCCACAAAACCGTTTGGCCAAATAGGTTCATTAAGACTGCCTTTAAGAACAGGTGGCGGATATGTAAATCCGGCTTTTTTCAAGGCGCTGTGGCATGCAGCCCTGCCTAGATTAAATTCATCTCTGCGTTTTTTGCAAGCCCTATGGCTTAAAACAGTTGCTTCCTCAGGGGACAAAGTAAAATCGCCCAATGTGTCACCGGTCTTTACTGAAAAGCTTACAAATTCCGGAAAAGGAGATATTACCATAACCCATGTTGCGTCCATGTAAGATTGATACTAAAGCATAGTCGGTACTCAGATTTCAAATTAAGGCATAACTGTAATTTTCCCAAAAAGCATACCGGCTAAATCTGCAAGCCACCGTCCTTTAGGATCATTACCAAAACTAAAACCTTTGTGTGCCCCCTGGATAAAAGCTTTGGATTCATGACCCAAATTTTCCAATCTTTCCATCGCTTTGAATAAAACTGCCTGTACTTCGGTCACACCTTTGTTGTCAATCCAGGAGTTAACATCTTTAATAAAATCAGGATCCGTGCTATGGGGCGTTTCAACATCATGTGATGGACCCACACTGTTTATTGCATTAATAACTCTCTTTCTTCTCTCGGCATAAGGCAAAGCAATAAGCTCTTTTGGTGAAATCGGCCGACCCACATGGTAATCCTGCTTACAGTAACCTAATGTAAACTCCAATGTTGTCTTCATCTTCTTTACAGGAAGCCCCCCGACAAACCTTACCGGCACAATGGGAATGTTTAAATCCGTTGCAAGATCTATAAAAACAGAACTTAATTTTCTTACCGGCCTACGACAGCTAAGACCTAGCTCACCCTCCACATGCAGAAACACTGAAGCCCCTTCGCTTCTTATTTTAGCCTTAAAGTTTTCAATTAAATCAAACATAGATTCTCGTGCAGTCTGTTTAAAATAGACAATATTTCTGGGGTAGGTTACGCCCGGGTATCTATAGATTAAGTCGTCAAGAGGCCCGAGCCAGGAAGTTTGATGGATGGCGTTGGCGATGGTAATCGCTCTACGATGAGTAAGAAATTGAATAACCATGGGAAACAGTAGGGACTCAACCTGTACCTGGTGGTTGGCAAGATAGATCACACTACTATTCTTTATACCTTCAAAAGATTCAGGGTCTTCTAAAAAAACATTCCCGCAAAACTGTAAAAAAAGTCCTTGTATTAATCTTTCGCCGATCCATGGCCCTATTTTCCAGACTTTAAGTGAGGAAGCACGCATTGAATCAAAATCCAAATAAGGCTCACCTATATCAGCTGTTTTGTTGCCCTTTTTTGATACAGCTATGGGGTATAGTGTAAGAGGTATCACATCACAAACAGCTGTCCGTCCCTGCTTCTCAATTCTAACGGTTGATGGTTCAAATCCGGCAAGCTTAGCCACCTTATTTTTTATAACTTTTATTTGCGAGCTGCTAAGCTTTCCATGGCTATCTTTTTTGATTGCTTTGGTTTTTGCAGCTTCTTTTGTTTTGCCTTTTTTCTTTTTTCCTTTTTCCTCTTTTCCTGAACCACCCCCTGAAACAATATACATCTTCAGGTCTTTCACATTGAATATGCGCAGTTCATCTGCCCAGAGCCATCCCTCGGCAATTGCAAAAGCGCCCTTTTCATCCTTTCCCCTATCTATAATATTTAACTCTATGGAGATGCGTTTTTTATCAGGTGTCACCTGCCCCCGGTATCTCCAGGTTACAGTATTATCAAGGGCCACGGGCTCAAACCTGGGATTTTCTATCCCATCTTCCATGCCTTCGTGAATCATATAAAACTGCAGGGTCTGTACTATTGCCTCAACACCCAACGATCCCGGCTGAACAGGGTCATGGAAAAAATGAGCCTTGAAAAACCATTCACTAACATCAACAGCCTTGTCAGCGCGAACGCGTCCCAGCCCTTTTCCTCCTCCTTTTGGCCAGAACCCCGTTACCCTGTCTATCATGAGCAACATCTTCTTTGGCAGTCTCAGTTCTTTGCCACAATATTTTTCAGGTCTTTTTGTCAAGTCAACAAGAAAATCACATGGCTCATCAAGCCATTTTATCTCATCTTCAGTGGCGCCGATCCCTACCTGCTGGGCAAGATCGTTTTCTGTAAAGAAGCCAAATCCTGTTTGCATTTCATAAACCAGGGTGTCTCCCACAAAACATTCCACATCAAATCGAACCAGGATTACGCCCACAATTCGTGCAATATTTACAAGTGTTGTACGGGTTTTTACTCTTTTGGTGTCCGGAAAAAGTTCGTTTATAATCTTACCTGTGCCGTCAAGGTTTCTAAAATATAGGGGATGATCAGAAGTTGCAGGCCCTCCTTCAAACACTGCCAGCCATCCGCATGGCTGCAAAGCCACCTCCATTATTACGCAAAAGGGCATGGTCCGGTTACCGTTCTCATCAAAATACCATACATCAGAAGGGATGTCATACTCAACTTCAATTGTATCGCCGGTCTTCATTCCCCCTGGGGTTGCATCGATCATGCTTACCCTGGTCATAAAATGGTAGGGCGGTCCCGGAAGCCTGGCAATATGCCGTCCTGTATCAAAAATTTTTCCCGGAGGACCGAAAGCCTCGGAAGGCGCTCCAAACGCACATGCCAGAAGAGATTTATAACCGAATTCCATGTCCTCTATTTTTGCAACAGGTCTTGTCTCTTTATAATCTTTTAAAAGATGCGGCCAGCAATCAAGGGGCCAGTCAGGTACAAGGCGCAGCCCCATTCTGCGGATATGGAGTATCTTAAGCCCGTCGCATGTGGCAAGGATATCAGCATATATTGTTGGATACAGGCCATCAACAACTTCGATCTCTTCAACAAATACTTCGTAGATAAGGTCGTCACTGTCAAAGTTGACCTGACCGCGGCATTTAATATTCATAATATGGTCCGGCACCGGATCAAAACGCCAGCCGTCTCTTTTCAAGGTAAATCCCATGGCAGTGAGGTAAAATGCCATTGTCTGCAGGCAGGCGTCGGACATAAGCGTACCCGGCATACACGGATCGTTTTTAAAATGGCAGGTCAGATACCATGCATCATCGGGGATCTTATTTTCCACACGCAGATATCCCCTTTTCCATGGTCCGCCCTTTGGTTCAAAGCTGGTAACCTCATCAAGAAGCAGCATCTTTTTGGCCTGAAGTTTAGGGGGCTTGGAATGTGTCTGGGCGATTTCAAATCCAGGCCCGAAACATTCATATATCTTTCCTTCTGAAAATGCCTTGACCTGCTCTTTTGAAAAGTGTGTCCTCGTACATTCCACTACAGGTGATTCAAGGATTGCTTTGTCATCGGACTTGTGCTCGCCGGTTTCAGGAGTCCATATTACTCCTCCTGAGTTGGCAAGTTCCTGATCGGTGAAAAAACCTGCCTGGGCGTTTCGAACGGAAAGACGAAGTTCTCCGTTTATTCTGCAGTCATATCGAAAGAAAAATATACGTGTGGCGCCCATGTTTGCATGCCCATCCACATGGATCTGATAGCAGAGGGTATCCCCTACCCTCGGAGGCTCCCCGTAATACATAAGATCACAGCCAAGTAGACGATATACCCTTTCCCCCTTGTTCTCAAAATCCGCGCCAAGATAAGACACAAGGGTAAGGTCACACTGGCCGGACTCAACCGTAACGCCGGCAGGCATGTAAATATCATTTATATACCAGGCGTCAGCCATGACATCTGTCTCTGTCCAGATAATCCCCTTTCCCATGGAACCAGGTTCTGCTTTAAGGCCTGTAATACGGTCTGCCAGCAGGAGCGGGTATTCAGGAAGACGAACCTGCCGCTCGTAATCATCCTGGATCTTAAACATAGGGCCAAACACTTCCGATATTTTACCTGATGCAAGTATTTCAAGCTGTTCTTTTGAAAAGGTGGGCCCTTCCGGCTCTATATACTCCGGGTCTTTGAACTGGAGCATTGCAGTATCTTCTTTGCTCATTTGCGAGGGTTTTGTTTCAGGCTCTTTTTTCTTTTCATGTTTACCGGAAGATATTACAGTGAGTTTTGGAGCACTATCAGTTGATTTTGTTTTACTGCTGGATATTGGTGGAGCAGCAGTTCCTTTTTTAACCTGGCCTTGGGGTGGAGCAGCAATTCCTTTTGTAACTTGGCCTTGGGAAGAAATATTTTTCCGGCCTGCCATATTGGCTAAAGCCAAAAGATCATTCCTTCTATGCCCAATAAATTGTTTATGTATATTTGCCTGTCGCTCTAAAAACTCCTTGTGTATGGCTGAGATATGTTTGTTCTGGGTCACAATGCTGTTCAATATTGTTTTCATAGGGGACTCTTCATGATTGTAAATATCAAATTGGTTTTTAGTTCCATTGGAAACCGAGTCTCTCTTTTCCAACACTTCGTAAGGCGCATCATTTTTATCAAACACAGGTTTATCAAGCACAGGGGGCAGCCATGGTGGCGGCACCATCTTTTGCGCATGCTGATCATCTTCTCTAATGGCGTTGGTATCGTCGTTTTTCTCGTGGGATAAAATAATTGCCGGGAATTGAACCTTGGGAGGATGGACGTGATAAGTTCTGGAGGCATTTTCCGGCAGGTTACTGTTTTGCTCAATACCCACCTCGATTTTATCTTGGCAAGCCAGCCTGCTTGTAACAGCTTCACTGTCAACAGTGATCCCCACACACATCAGCTGTGCCATGGCATGGATCATCTGAGCCACAGGTGATCTACTACTTATGTCCATTGGAATGGCCAGATGCTCTTTATTATCGAGAATCCGGTCTATCCTTTTTGAACAACTGTCACGCGGACCATGCTCTAGAAAGATTCTAACCCCGTCATTCCAGGCGTTTTCAACCATCTTGGGAAAATCAAGGGTCTTTGAGGCCATCGCCATAATAGAATCAGCAGCCCTATCAGCAGTGGGCAGGTAGTGACTGCAGGTGGCACCGGTATAAAAACGCACACCAGGCACGTCAAATGTTTCACGATGATGCAGTTTACGCCATTTATCGGCATAACCTTTTAACTCAGGACAGTGGTTGGCCATATTATAAGGCAGTTCATACACCTTATCGCGCCCTATCTTATCTATAACACGATCACAGGAATCGGCATCGCCGCCTATCACCACATCTGACGGCGAATTAACGATTAAAAGGTGAACCAGAGGTTCCTCTTTAATGACCGACAATACCAGACTTTCATCTGCAAGCACACCCCAGTTGGTCCAGTTTACATCTTTGATTCCTTTACTCTTCCATGCCCGACCGATAGCTTTGAATTCACCTCCGAGCTCATGGGTAAAAACACCCATTTGGTGAAACTCTCTTGCCATCTGCCCCAGATCTTTCCATGCATCCATGGCAAACAAAGAGTTGGATTCTCCGGATGAAAACCCAAGAGCAGCCTCGGGATCAAGCTTGAGATATCTCCTTGTGATCCTGGCATGGACCTGGGATAAAAATGTGCTTCCCCACAGCATCTCTTCCGGTGTTTGCTGATCACCATAATTATCTTCAAATACCCATCCGTCAGCATCCTTTACGGAACCTAATTGCAAACGAATATCTTCCACCACTTCCGGAAAAGCGAAGAACAGATCCTTCCCCATCCCTGGGTAAACACCTGCGGCACCTGTAAAAACGAAGGCAAGTTCTCCTTTGATTGGTTTTTTTCGAAAATAAATACCTTGATTTAGTTCAAAATGATCTTTCCCCTCATTTTCAAGCAGGTATTTTGCCTTATTGCCTAAATCCAATAATTCGTCATTGTCGACTGCCACAATCACAAGCCTGGCAGGACCTTGTTCTGACTCTTTTCCCTTCTTTAAATTACGTAAAACTTCTTTTCTACCTCTACCCGAAAATATATGTATCTTGGGGACAGGATCTAAAATGAGGTGTTCAAGACCTGCCTGAGTATCCTCTTTCAAAACTGTTACAGAAGATTCTCCGCCAAGGGCGCTGATAGAGACTTGAGCAGACCTTACACCCTGTGGGTTAGACCAAAGGCCTGCCTTTTTACCCTCCGGTTTTGGCAGCAAGCGGTAATGGCAAGCCAGTGCTGCTGCTGCAATGTGCAGCAATCCGGAAGCTGCGTGGGCATGGCCGAACATTTGCGTCAAACCCATACAGTCTTCTCCCAGCCCCAATCTTAAATCCGGCTGCGGCGTTGTCTTATCTGAAATTATGGCATAAACTTTATCGTCATCTTTACGTGCATCTTCAAGACGCTTTAAAACAAGTGTTATGGCTGCATCGCCCGGAATATGTCTTTCATCATCCAAAACCTGTTTGGCAGCTTCCAGATGAACAGACTCGCAGCTCATATCCACTGCACCCACTACAGCAAGATCCAGTTCATTTGATTTAAGTGCTTCAATTGCGAGTTCAAGGCACCTTACACCTGAAAGTTCCTCTGCTGAAACAGTAAAGCTCGGACCTGCAATATCAAATTGGCTGCAAAGCCTGTTTGCAACAATATTTGGCATCGCCCCCAAAATTGCAGACGCCTTTCGTGCAGGACTGATATGATCCTTTGTCTGTGATACCCATTCTCTCATCTGTTCCGGTTCAGGATCTTTTACCCAGTCATTCACCCACTGGCTAAGTCTCCAGCACAATCCCGAGCGTGTGACCTCTGTGTCGCAACCCATTCCCACAAGAACACCTGTTCGTTCTCTCGGAATCTCACTTACTTCTGCAAGTGCTTCAAGGGTTGACTTTAGTATGATAAGCTGCTGGGGAAGTGTTTGATCCAAAGCAGCAGGGAAAAAGCGCAAACCCATTAGTGGAAGTTCAAAGGAATCGGCAACTCCTCCAAATATTCCGTTTTCTTCTTTACGAAGTCTATGGTTGCCTGAAAAAAGCGCACGTGCAAATTCTTTAACACCAACAGTATCTGCCACCATAGCACCCATACCAACTATGGCGATCTGGGTTGGCAAAGGGGACACCCTCTTTTTGGCCTTCTTGTTATAAGTCTCATCCCATTGCTCCACAATAAGATGCGCGTTATTTCCTCCAAAACCAAAATTACTGATAGCCGCACGCAGGGGCTTTTCACCTTCCAAAGACTCGGCTTCCGTCAGCAACCTGAAAGGAGAGTCTTTTATATTTTCATTGGGCTCTTCAAC
>JAUXBD010000266.1 GCA_030619585.1 Desulfobacteraceae bacterium | reverse complement strand
TTTTTTTCAAGATACTGAACATGGCTTTCCTCATCTTTGGCAAAGGTTTTAAAAAAATCTTTGCCAATTTCATTCTTAATTAAATCGGCTCCCTCAAGATAAAGGTCACGAATCCTTTTTTCATATTCAAGGGCTGTTTTTATCGCTTCTTCAAGTGTCATGGCAACTCCTATAGTTAGTGTCCATCCATACCGGTTTGTTAATTCAAAATATATGCTTGATTTTAACTCAAATTTGACTTGCTTATTATACAAATAATATCACCACATTATACATGTCTGTTGTTATTTGCAACAATTTAATCAACAAAACATCTTTTCATAAATAATTCATTATTTCTAATCCACCTCTTTTGGTTTGCCATGGGCCTTCCAGCTCAGGATACCCCCTTTGAGCCTGTATACCCTGTCAAAACCCATTTCAAGAAGCCAGGACATGGCACGGTGGCATCGCCGGCCGGATCTACTGATAAGAACTATCGGACAATCACGGGGTAAAGATTCTGCCTGCTCAATAACAAGACGCAAAGGGATTAGGCGAGCGTTCGCAAGGTGGCCTGCATTATACTCCCCGGGCTCGCGCACATCCACAATTACTATGCTCTTTCCTGAAGGTTTAAGAAGTTTTTCAAGTTCATGTACATTCAAATGTTTACCCGTTTTAATCTGGCGGGCGGAAAATGAAGGAAGACGTGACGATCCCCATAATGATCCCACAATAGACGCCAGGCCGGCTGTATAAAGTCCGTAAGATGGGGGAAGTCGGCTATGGATGCGTAAGCCATGGACTGAGGTATTGCGACCACTGCTACTGTAAGGCCTGCGACAATGTCCATTCGAAGATTGATGCCACGATACTCTTTTATTATTTCTATGGGTCTTAAAATAAATTCTTTATATCTTTTTAAGACAGTGCTTGAATTTATCAAATCGGTCCTTTCTCTTAAATCATACTTGCTTTTTTTTAATTTCAATAATATTCACAACAAAAAGAAGCAAGAAAAATAAACATGCACCCGGAAAACTTAAATAAAAAGCTGAATCACCTTTACGGCAGGTACAACAAACGTAGATATGTTCACCCTGATCCCCTTGAATTTCTCTATGCTTACCCTGAAGTCAAAGACCGGGAGATTGCCGGACTGATAGCATCTTCACTTGCATACGGCAGGGTGGCCCAGATCCTCAAAAGCGTTTCCATCGTCCTTGAAATTATGAACCCATCCCCCTATCTTTTTCTCCGTGATTCCACCAAAAGATCTCTTTACAAAACATTTAAGGGCTTTAAACACAGATTTGCTGACGGGCATCAACTTTCCGCACTGCTTTTGGGAACAAAAAACGTAATTGATTGTTTTGGATCACTTAATGAATGTTTTGTATCAGGCATGTCAAAAGATGATGACACAGTGATTCAAGGCATGACTTTTTTTGCAGACCGGATCGCATCAGGCAAAAATAACCCCGGACATCTTATTGCAATGCCGGAAAAGAGAAGCGCATGCAAAAGGATGAATCTTTTTTTAAGATGGATGGTCAGACAAGACAAGGTGGACCCTGGAGGGTGGAGCGATATCCCTTTATCAAAACTAATTGTACCCCTTGACACTCACATGCACAAAATCGGTCTATACCTTAAATTTACATCACGCAAACAGGCAAACATGATTACTGCTCTTGAGATAACATCCGGTTTTAGAGATCTTGTGCCTGACGATCCTGCAAAATATGATTTTACCCTCACCCGCTTTGGTATAAGGGATGATATGGATATTAATAATTTTATTGACAATGTTAGAGAATAAACCAAACATTTGACATCAAGGCAGTTTCTTAGTAGTTTACCTGCCATAACTCCTGTCTTTTGTTGGAACCACTTGAATGCATAAGGGAAACTACTTTAAGGTGGTGGCTTAAAAATGGACGAATATAAGATTTTACTGGTAGATGATGATCCCGTTGCCATAGAAACAGTTACCGGCTCCTTGAAAGGGAATGGATACAATCTTACAATTACAGGTGATGGGAAATCGGCCATTGACTTGATAATTAAGGAAAAATTTGACCTTATACTGTCTGAACTGGTTGTGGGGTCATTTGATGGGCTTGAGATTTTAAACAAGTCAAAGGAGATCAATCCTGCAACCAGTACCATCATAGTTACTGCTAAACCGGAAAGAATCAATGCAACAGATCTTATAGAACTGGATATTGATGCTTATCTTTTCAAACCCTGTGATCCGGAAAAAATTCTCACATGTGTAAATCACTGCATTGAGGAGGCCAGGATGAAAAGTTCGGGCGCGGACACTCGCAGGCATGACAGGCGTAAAAAAAGTGATCCGAACTATACAGGGCCTGAAAGAAGAACCGGGAATAGAAGAAAACAGTTTTTTTAGAAGCCATTTAAAAACCTTCAATTTTGCCCAATTTCTGCGTCAGACTCAAGTTTTAATCCTTTTTCACCTAAAACCGGTTACGCCAAATTCTTGCAAACGATCTGTTAAAGTATCGATCGTCAAATTCAAAAACAGTATCATTAAAAGAGTTATATTCAGTCTGACTTTTCCTTAGCATATGGCCCACATACAGAGCCCCAATACCTGCCATGATAATTGATGCAGCCACAAAAGCCACGAGAATTTCAGGAAAGGCTATAATCACAGCAGCAAAGGTTATTAAAAGTATACCGGGAATATAGTATCTTAGGTTTTTCATGAAATCACCTCCCTATGAGATCTTGCATTAACTGTTCATTCCTATTTAATATTTTACGCCACTTCCTTATACTCTGCGTCAATAAAATCATCATCCGAGCATGTGTCGCTGCTACCGCTGCTTTGGCACTGCTGGCTTGCGCATCCTTCATGAACATTATCCCCATGTCCGGTGTTCTGGTACATGGTCTGTGAAAGGGCGTGTGAAATATTAGTAAGTTCCTCAGTAAGGCGCTTAATCTCAACAACATCGTCACCTTCCATGGATTTTTTCAGGTTTGTAACAGCAGCATCCACCTTCTCCTTTGTTTCGTTATCCACCTTATCTCCTGTTTCTGCGATGACCTTTTCAATGGAGTATATCATGGAATCGGCAGAATTCCTGGCATCAACAAGTTCTTTTTTTGTTTTATCCTCCTGTGCATGGAGCTCTGCATCCTTAATCAGCCTGTCAATCTCGTCTTTGGAGAGCCCTGAAGAAGAGGTAATCCTTATTGACTGCTCTTTGCCTGTCTGCATATCTTTTGCAGACACATTGACAATACCGTTTGCATCAATATCAAAAGCAACCTCAATCTGGGGCATTCCCCTGGGTGTAGGCGTGATGCCTGTCAATTCAAATCGTCCGAGAGTCTTATTGCCGTTGGCCACCTCCCTTTCTCCCTGCAGCACATGAACGGATACTGCCGGTTGGTTGTCTTCGGCAGTTGAAAAAATCTGACTCTGCCTTGCCGGTATGGTTGTGTTTTTATCGATCAGCTTAGTCATTACTCCGCCCATGGTCTCAATACCAAGAGACAGCGGAGTAACGTCAAGAAGCAATACATCTTTTACATCTCCTTTTAGCACAGCACCTTGAACGGCAGCGCCAAGGGCTACAACTTCATCAGGGTTAACG
>JAUXBD010000341.1 GCA_030619585.1 Desulfobacteraceae bacterium | reverse complement strand
GGAGTATTATCATAGTATCCAACAGGTTGCCATTTATTCTGAAAAAAACTGCGGATGGAAATATAGCTGTGGAAAAGGGGGCAGGGGGATTAGTAACAGCAATGGCACCGATAATGAAGAACCGAAACGGCACCTGGATAGGCTGGCCCGGCTATGTGCAGGAGGCAGATACTGACAACAGCATGTTACCGGCAATAGAATCGGCAGCTTCCGGATATAGTGTTAAGCCCGTTATGCTTAACTCGGACGAGTTAAAGAATTACTATGAAGGTTTTTCCAATTCAATTATATGGCCTCTTTTTCATGATTCCACCGATAAGTGTATCTTTTTGCCGGAATACTGGGAAAGCTATAAAAAAGTTAATAAAAAATTTGCATTGACAGTTCTTCAAAATGCAGATGGCTTGGATTTTCTCTGGGTGCATGATTATCAATTAATACTCGTGGGAGCCCAGCTGCGCAAAATGCACATAAAGAACCTGATTGGGTTTTTTCTGCATATTCCATTTCCGCCCGTTGATACTTTTGCAAGATGCCCATGGCGCTTTGAACTCCTCTATGCCATGTTGGAATACGACGTCCTGGGGTTCCAGACAATACAGGATAAACGTAATTTTATTGGGTGTCTCAAGACAATAATGCAACATGTTGGAATTAATATAAAAGCAGACCTTGATAAGAAGGTAAGTGAATTAAGATTTGGCAACAAATTAGTACGTATCGGGGTTTTCCCGATCAGCATTGATTTTAATGAAATTGTTTTCAGGGCTAAAGAGAGTAAAGTCTATAAAAGAGCAAAGGAAATACGAAGCAATGTCAAGAATATTAAAATATTACTGGGTGTTGATCGACTCGATTACACCAAAGGCATACCTGAAAAGCTAAAAGCATTTCAACGGTTTTTAACACTTTTTCCAAAGTTCCATAAAAAGGTACATTTTATTCAACTTGTGGTCCCAAGCCGCAGGGAAATAACGGCCTATGCTGATCTGAAACTCAAGATAGAACAGCTTGTGGCAGAGATTAACGGCATCTTCGGTACAAATGACTGGCTCCCTGTCCAGTATATGTTTCGAACGCTTGCCAGAAATGAACTTATATCGCTGTACCGTGCCAGCGATGTTGCCTTTATTGCTCCGTTAAAGGATGGTATGAATCTTGTTGCCAAGGAATATTGTGCATCCGATATCGATGAAGAAGGTGTTTTAATACTGAGTGAATTTGCCGGCGCTGCGCAACAGTTTTATGAAGATGCAATTTTAGTAAATCCCCATGACATAGAAGGAACAACCAGGGCAATTTATAGAGCATTGAATATGGTTTTAGAGGAAAGAAACCGGCGAATGCACAATATGCGGGAGAATATTAAAAATAAAGATGTCTATTGGTGGCTGAACTCGTTTGTAAATGCCGCCGTTGAAAAGAATTTGTCAACTTTTTCCCAGGTAGACGAATATTTTCCTAAATCTCAGGGACGGGTTGTTGACAATCCCGCCCCTGATGAGGGTTTCTAATCGATTTCGAAGGTAAGTTTCTCTTTAACGGAATAGACAACGTCCCCCTTTTTGCCGCTGATGTAATAGGATAGGTTTGCCTCTATTTCAACCTCTTCTACATCGGTGTCAAAATTAATCAAATATTGTTCCCTGCGGGTCTGCATCGGCTGTAAGGTCAGGTCGACAATATCTTTGATCTGCCAGGCGCCATACCGCATCCTGTTCTGTGTATCTCTGCCGATCTCAAAATATTTTTCTTGAACCGAAAACAGCACCTGTTTCTCTGGGTCTTTTTCTGCGAGGTTTCGTGCGGTCACATCCAGGACCACTTTGCCTGACCAGAGTCAGCCATCCGGTACTCGATGACCGGTTTTGTTTTCAATGAAGACATTAACCACTGCACTGGGCACCCAGTTTTTCGGATTTTTCACACCTTTGATCTGGCCGGGAAGATGTTGGTAAGGAGTAATCTGGACATCAAACCCCAACCCTTCTTTGACGGTATCAAGGTCATGACCACCGGGGAAGAGGTGACCTTTTTTCATATGGCAATCCTGACAACTCTTACTTCCCCCCAGTGCCAGATATGTATTCTGATAACTGCCAGACAGAGTATTGCACTGGATTGTCTCGCCATCAGCAGCTTTGTAAATACCGTGACACTGCATACAAAAAGATGATTGGCTGATATCATCTGCCTCAAGCGTCTCATGGGCATCTCCGGCATCTTCACCTTTTGGGCCATAGATCATGCCTCTTTCAGCAGGACCATTAAACCCGCGGGCAACTTCAGTCGCTTTGATGTTATGACATGACAGGCAACCGACATTCAGCCTGGCAAGCTCTTTTTGGGCGGCGTCTCCGGTCGGTTTACCTTTTTCTTTGACGGCGGTAACAATCATCCTGCCAATTTCTACCGCAAGCTCCTCTGAAGCATAGTTGACGACCGGGGCGTGACAGTCCAGGCACTTCATAATCTGCGCTTTGGTTAATGGTGTTTCCCATTCCTTGGCCAATCCAATTTCAATAAAATTATGCATCCCTCCAAGGGAGGAAACAACGGCCTTGGCATGCCAGGATTTGGACCATTCACCATGGGCTTCATCGTGACATTCCACACAGCTCGACTCATCAAACATCTCCAGCAGTTCATCAAGGGTGTCTGCCTGTTTTTCCATCGCCAGTAGGCTGATGGGAAGGAAAATCAGTAAAATTCCCATAATAAACGGCATTAATCTTTGCAAAACTTTCACATCTTCCTCCTTATAGGT
>JAUXBD010000185.1 GCA_030619585.1 Desulfobacteraceae bacterium | reverse complement strand
TTATCCTCAACAAGCTTCATTGCGATCGCATTGCTAAGGGGTTCAATGTTATCCTGTATACTGCTTATTGCCATCCTGCGACCACGCTCTTTTGATGATTCTATCTGTGACAGGATTTTTGATTCACGATTGCTTGGCCGAAACACCTTACCCATAAAATTCCCCTTTCTTTTTAATTATCATAAACCCATAAGGTGTAACCTACAAAGAAGCTAAATATAATAACAACTAGAGTCCTATTGCAAGAAAATAATGCGCTCTTTGCCATTATAATTACACTTCAGAGTAAGGATGAAAAAATTGATACTTTTCTTTTTTTCACCCCGTGAACAAATACCCAATAATTAAACTGCCTCAACAATAATCTGAGGAGTCTTCTTGTTGTTCCAGTGGTTCCACTGCAATCTGAATACAATCTCTTTAAAGTATTTGACAGACATCCGGCAAGCATCGACGTTAAACCAGATGGCATTTATTTTTTTTCCTGACCTGCTCGAGGACTGACACAAAAGCATTCGCCTGTGGTCCTTCCCCACAATCGATGATGATTTCACTTCAACATTTCTGGCAAGAAACAGCGGTTCATGGTTGGAAGCTCCAAAAGGCTGCATGGTCCCAATCTCATCAATCAGTTTGTCGGTTATTTCATCAAAGCCAAGTTCGTAATCGATCATAAGCTTCGGTCTAAAATCATTCGCAATGGTATTATCATCTGTAAAGCCCTCAAAAGCTTTCCGAAACGATTTTACGTTTTGGGTTTTAACTCTAAGCCCTGCTGCCATTGGATGTCCCCCAAAGCTCTCAAGTTCATCCGAACATGTGACAAGTCCCTTATACAGGTCAAGCTCCGGTATGCTCCTGGCGGAACCTTTCCCTATACCGTCCCTTATGGAAATCAGAATTACAGGTCTTGAAAACCTTTTTACCATCTTTGAAGCTACGATCCCGATAACCCCTTCATGCCAGCTCTCCTCGGCCAGTACCAGCGCCTTTTTTTTTAGTAGATTCGGGTTGACTTTCAGATAATCAAGAATCTGTTCAAAGATCTGTTTTTCAACCTCCTGCCTCTTAATATTCATACGGTTAAGGGAATAGGCAATTGTGTCTGCTCTCTCAGGATTACTTTCAGTTAAAATTTCCACAGCAGCCTTTGCATGCCCTACCCTGCCCGCAGCGTTTAACCTGGGCGCCAGTTTAAATGCGATATCTTCAGATCCCAACAGCGGTTTATTGATCTTGCATGTGGTGATAAGGGACTTTATCCCCGGTCGTTTTCCTGAGCCAAGAACTTCAAGCCCTGCTTTTGTAAATATTCTATTTTCAGCAACAAGCGGGACAATATCCGCAATAGTCCCAAGGGCAACAAGGTCACAAATGTCTTTCAAGTTAGGTTCCGGCAAAGACCCCCAGAAATTGTTGTCACGGAGACACTTTCTGAGACATATGAGAAGGTAGAAAGCCACCCCCACTCCGGCAAGATCTTCCAAACCCGATTTGCAGTCAGAACGCTTCGGGTTAACCACAGCATAAGCGTCAGGAATTTTGTCTGAAATATTATGGTGATCTGTTATTATCACATCAATACCGGCTGTTTTTGCAGCCTCAACTGCCTCATGGCTCGATGAGCCGCAGTCTGCCGTGACAATCAGGTTAATCTTTTTCGGAATAGCAACACGTGTAATATGATCTGCTTCCAGTCCATAGCCCTCATCTATTCTGTGAGGGATATAAAAGGACACATCAGCGCCGGTATCTTTGAGAAACTGATAAAGTATTGTTGTTGCGGTAACACCGTCAACATCATAATCACCAAAAATTAAAATCTTTTCATTGTTTTTAATCCCGGAATGTATTCTTTTTACAGCAAGATCCATATCCTTTATTGAAAAAGGGGGAGTAATATCTTTAAATGAAGAGTTGAAAAAGGAAGATGCCTTTTCAGGGGAGTTTATCTCCCTGTTTGCCAGAATGGTCCCAAGTACAGCACTGCAGTTTAAAGCTTTGCAGACATTATTAACCGCCTGGATGTCAGTCCTTATGATTTGCCAAGATTTTTCCATAAAAAGGCCATATACTCCATTAATAAATTTCACGCAATGTTAAATTCAGAGACTTCACACTTTTTTCAAAAAACTTTTTTGTTGTAAAAACAAAGAAGATAATGGTATCTTTGAAGCATTAATCAATACAGGGCAGTAACGGGATTGGAAACCATAAAAAAGTACTATCGAGTCGATCGAAAAGAGATCTGTTTCTTAAAATTTATCTTTGAAGCCTATGATGGTATCGCTGTATTAAGCACTATTGATCCGGAATCCGGTATTGTGGTTTTTATTATACCTCCTGGATGCGAAAAAGATGTGGACATGGTTCTTAAGGACTTAAAAAAGGACATAATGATCGAAGAGGTATAATGCAAATTTGTACGAAATTTCCATGGATATAAAATATCTGTATATAAATACAATCGGATGCCAGATGAATGTTTATGATTCTCGGCAAATTGCATGTGAATTAAAATCTCTGGGTTACATAGAAACAAAATCACCTGACAAAGCTGATCTCATTATTCTTAATACCTGTTCAATAAGAGAGAAAGCACAGGAAAAGGCTTTCAGCTTCCTGGGTCGCCTTGCAACTCTAAAAAAGAAAAAACCGAACCTTATCATAGGTGTTGGCGGATGCGTTGCTCAACAGGAAGGTAGAAATATCATAAAACGTGTCCCTTTTATTAATATTGTTTTCGGCACCCGTGCTATTTCAAGACTACCCCATTTGATCAGCCGGGTTGAATCAACAAACAGCCGAATTGTTGACATTGAGATGCCAGACATTATGCCGGAAACTATTAATGAGCAGAGCTTTGAGAGAGCCTCCCAGGGCCCTGTTTCAAATTTTATTACCATTATGCGGGGGTGTGACAACTATTGTACCTATTGTGTAGTGCCACATGTACGCGGCAGGGAAACAAGCAGGTCCCCCCAAAATATAATTAGGGATATCCGTAATTTTGTTAAAACAGGAACAAAGGAGGTCACCCTGCTTGGCCAGAATGTAAACAGTTTTGGAAAGAAGGAAAACCTGTGTTCCTTTCCCAAGCTTTTATCCCAGGTTAATGATATCAACGGACTTTCAAGGATAAGGTTCACAACATCCCATCCAAAGGATTTTTCAGAAGAGTTGATGTATGCATTTAGAGATTTGGAAAAACTGTGCAACCACTTACATCTTCCGGTACAGTCAGGGTCTAACAAGATTCTTAAAAGGATGAACAGAAAGTATACAAAAGAACTATACATTGAAAAAATCGAAAAACTGCGAAAACTGCGCCCTGATATCTCTGTCACATCTGATATGATTGTGGGGTTCCCGGGAGAGACAGACGCTGATTTTGAAGAAACGCTGGGTCTGATGAAAACGGTTGGATTTGACGGACTATTCGCATTTATATACTCTGACCGGCCCAATACCAGGGCCTCGGAATTTTCAGATAAAATACCCGAAAAGGAAAAAAAGGAGCGACTACAAAAACTTTTGGATATGCAAGAGGCGATCACGAGGAAAAAAAATCGGAACCATGTTGGAAAAATCGAGTCCATACTTGTTGAAGGGATGAGCAAGAAGCATGGAAATGTGATAGATAAAGGCATTAATGAAATTCAGTGGACAGGGCGAACATCTACCAATAAGATAGTAAACTTTACAAATGGTCACAGCCAAAGCAAAGGCACTGCGTTTATTGACAGCAGCAAAGAAGAGATAGCTACTGGAATTCTAATAGATGTGCGAATAGAAAAAGCGTTTTCCCACTCTTTATCTGGAAAAGCGGTCACACCCGGACCATTATTGAACACATATAAAGGAGAAAAAGCTTATGTTGCGTAAAGTCAATATAGCCGGCCTGACCCTTGACCCGGCCTCAAATACACCTATTCTTATTTTAAAAGCCCTTGAAGGTGATCAAGCTATTCCGATCTGGATAGGCTTACTTGAAGCAACCTCCATAGCTTCAGCTCTCCAGAAAGTAAATTTTGACCGGCCCATGACTCATGACCTTTTTAAAAATTTTATAGATCTTCAGGAAGTTAAGGTTTTAAAAATTGAGGTCTGCGATTTGAAGGACAATACATTTTACGCAAGAATATACTTTTCCACCCCTGAAAAAAAATTTGATATGGACGCACGTCCCAGTGATGCAATTGCCATGGCCGTCAGGTATGATGCACCAATCTATGTGGATGACAAGATTATAGAAAAATTCAAAATGGAAGAGGGTGAGTATGAGGCCATGGACAAAAGCGACCAGGGGAAAAAATGGTCTGAATATCTTAAAAAACTTTCGCCGGATGATTTTGGCAAATACAAGGTGTAGTGCAAAATTATGATTGATCTTCATACACATTCAATTTTTAGCGATGGGGTTTTAATTCCTTCCGAACTTGTGCGGCGCGCAGAACACAAAGGCCTAAAGGGGATAGGAATTACCGATCATGGTGATTCATCCAATATGGACTTTATTATTCCAAGGGTAGTATGTTTTGCAAAGGAGTTAATAATATTTTTGATAAGGCTTACTATGAGCATTTAAATAGAGCGGTTAAGAG
>JAUXBD010000231.1 GCA_030619585.1 Desulfobacteraceae bacterium | reverse complement strand
TATAGGAAAACCCCTCGTGGGACCATTTCCAAAGTTCTTTAGGCCCATCCCCCTTAAACACTTTGCCCCGTATGGAATCATCCTGGCCCTGGGAATTGGTAAGTAGATTAAAGGCGTGAGAGGTTATTGGCGTTGTAATGATCGCCGCACTACAAAACAGGAAATGTCGTCTGTTTAGTTTTTCCATTGCTCATTATAACTATAGTTAAACTTGCAAGTTTTAGGCAAATAAGACCCGCTGCAGTCCATACTATTCCCAGATAGGGTATCATAACCACGCTTGTAATCAAAGTGCCGCATGCAGCGCCCATTAAGTCCGCAGAAAAAAAACTTGCGGCAGCGCTGCTCTTATCTCCCCTTAAATTAAGGGCCAATGGGAATTGAGACCCGCATGCCATGGAAACTGCGAAACCAAATAAAATAAGAAAAATAAGCGGCATCCGGTCTCCTGCCTGCAAAATCAAGACAACAAAAAGCCCCACAAGGAATATGAGCACTCCGTCAATAATAGCAAGACCGGTTGTACCTTTTAAGCGGGTTTTTATTCTATTACCAAGCCATGCACCGGGCAGAAGGCCTGCAAGAAACACAGTAACTATGATTCCTATCTGAAAGTAAATATAACCAAAAAAAATTTGAAATGCAAATATTACCATAATTTCACTGCCCATTGTCATGAACCCTGTGGAGAACAGAACGAACTCCTCTTTTTTGATGAAAAAAAGATAGAGCGATGTCAGGAAAGCAAGGGTTATAAAGAAGATTTTAGGGGAAGTGGAAAATTTTGAAAACCACTGTGAAAACATGACCCTCATAAGATATGGAGAGGTATCGTGGTTTTTTAAGGCAGCATGATCCACAAGTTTGTTTAAATAGGATATTCTCTGCCTTGTAAGGTTTCCGTGATAATACCCGGATATGTAACTTGTGGGAATCATCTTTTGCTCAAGAAGGTAAGGGATATCTGTCTTCATTGGAACATTTGAGCACAGAAAAAAAGTTCTCATCCCGGGGAGCAACACAACATGGTTAAAATAATCTTTTACAGTGTTGTAAAGGGAGGACAGTTTTTGGCGTTGGGGTTCAGCAAGATAGCTGTCAAATCCCTGTATGGAAAAACTCAGCACGCCGTTTGAAGCAAGGTGGTCTCTAGCCAGAGCAAAAAATCCATCGGTAAAGAACCTGTTCGTCTGAAAGGTTTCAGGTTCGGGCAGGTTTATGATTATTGCGTCGTATAACTTGTCCGATTCAACTAGAAAAGCCCTTCCATCCTTATGAATAATATTGAGCCATGGTTTTTTCTCCAATAGATTGAATCTAAAAAGTGCTGAAGTGACTTTCGGATCAATCTCTACATAATCCACAATCTCAGGTTTGTATTTTTCAAGTTCGGATATCATGCCCCCTTGGGCTGATATGAGAAGAATTTTATCTGCTTTTTTAATCTGGGCCAGTGGATAATGTATGGCTTCTTCTGCATTTGAAATGTTTTCGGTGCTGAAAAGAGGATTGCCCTCCACAAACAGGGTGAACTGTTCTTTATCTTTATGAACTTCTATCCTTCCAAACCTGGATTCGCGGTAGTGAACCAGCTCTCCGTGGTAAGGAGTAAGGGAAATGGTTTCCAGAAAACAGGAAAGGATAAGTATCGAAAGTGTTACGAAGATAAAAAGTATAGTAGAAAACCTTAGCCACGCCTCTTTAGCAAGGAGAAACAGACAAGATGCAAAAAGGATAAGACCTGACAGCCCAAGGGCTTGTATCGGTGTTACAATAAAAACCAGGACAAAAGAAAACAGGGCGCCACCCAGCATATCTCCTAAGTTGTCTGTCATATATAAGCACGCACCTGAATAGTCAGGGTTCACTAATCTTATCAGGTTGAGAGTGTAGGGGAGGGCATAGCCCAAAAACAGACTGTAGGGTGCGACTGTAAAAAAAATAAACAAAAGAGTCGGGTAGAAGCCGACTGAACTGCCTGGGATAAAGAAAATGTCGCGAAAAAAACGAATCGCCAGGATCTGGATCGGAGGCATTGCGGCCATAGTCAAGGAGAGACAAAATAGTCCTGTTATGGATGCTTTTTGGAGTTTTTTCAGGGCCAGTCCGGCCATAAGTGTGCCCACGCCCCCAAGTGCAAGCCAAATGAAAAGGATTAGTGCAATAACAAATTCATTACCGTTAAACTGTACAAGAAATTCACGAATGGTAAGAAGCTGGGTGACCACCGAAGATATGCCGGTGGCAACCACCACCCTGGTGATTGCCCTTTGATTATCTCTCTTCAAAGTATTGAACCTGGTAGGTCATGACATCAAGCCCTGGGCCTTTCCATGCATTTGCCCTGAGCCCTGCTTTTTGGCAAAGGTGGGAGAGAAACTCCTTTGGGTCAGGCAACTGCTCCCATACCTGCGGCAGGAATGTGGCACTTGCCCCCCCTTTGCGGATAATCACTCCATCCACATTCGGGCGCAGTTTGGAAAGCAGGTCATTGCTATCTTTAACTTCAAGGGGTTTTGGCTCGGTAAGGACGCTGACTTCGATATCAATCTTTTCCAGTTCATCAACTGTAAGAGGCGTGAACCGAAAGTCCTTGAAGGCTGCATTTATCGCATTGTGTTTCACTCCTTCAATAATCGATTCACTGGAGGTTAGGCTTCCTATGCACCCACGCAACTGCCCGTCAATATGAAGCGTTACAAAAGTGCCGCATGGGGCTTTAAAAACATCGTCGTTCAGGGCCGATTCCAAGGATGATGGTGCAGCAATATCTTGACCTAGTTTATTAGAAATAATTTGTCTGGCCAGTTTCACAAGTGTCTGTCCTTGATCTTGGCTTATCTGTTGCATCTGTTCTCCTCCATAAAAAGCAATGGCAGTATATCCCACAACCCTGTCTTTTCCCCCTTGTGTATCTCCGCTGTTTGAGTAATGTAAAAAAACCGGTTGCCAGCCATATTGTCTCGCCATTTTTATTAAAAACAAAATTGGTCCTTTGCCGCATGCAGCATTATGTTGTTTTAACAGTTTCTCATACTCAAGGTTTAAGATAATTTTTATGGTTTCTCGGTCCTTTTTCACAGCATCCTGATATTGCAGATAGTGGGACAGGTCTGAGCTGGCAACAATAAGTGTGTCTGAATCAACAAAAGGAGTAATATCAGCAAGGAATTGATCAATGTCACTTTCCCCCATAACTATGGGGATAATTTCAAAGTCTGTGAGAAAACGCTGTAAAAACGGAAGTATTACCTCAAGTGAGTGCTCTCTTCCATCGGAGGCCTGATTAGATCTGAAAGCAGCCGAACTATCGAGAAGCTTTTGGGCATCTTTATGCAGTCTGACCATGCCAAGCGGGGTTTTATATGCAGCGACATCGCTTATTGCGTTGTTTTTAAAGCCCACCCTGTGATCCGGTCCAATAAGAATAATTTTTCCGAACTGTTTTTTCAACAAAACCCTTGATGCATGTGCTGCTGTAAGACCTGAATATATATATCCTGCATGGGGCAAGATCAAAGCCTTTAACGGTTTCCCGGATGGGAGTGTTATCCGTGTCTGCTTTGCCTTTGCAACAAGACTGTCAATGGCTTGCTCAAGTTCGGACCGGTCGGCAGGATAAAAGCTACCTGCCCACACAGGCTCACGAATATCCCCGGCAATGGAGTTTTCGCCGCAAGGAAAACATACAAGAATAATAAAGCAGATTATTGGCAATGGGATGTAAAAGTATCTCTTCATGGGCACATTCCACCTTGATAATAAATTTAAGATACTGATAACAAAATCATAAGACACAAGCAGAGATAGATTATAAACACCTTATTTTAAGTTAAGATACAATGGGTGGAAAAACCTGTCAAATAAAATGGGTTTTTCCAGGTAGATCCCTACAAAAAGAGGTAAGCACCTAAAGGATTTTTTCAGTCTATAATATTGATGGTTTCGTAAAAAGCCAGTTCAACGGCGCTTGCGC
>JAUXBD010000201.1 GCA_030619585.1 Desulfobacteraceae bacterium | reverse complement strand
TAAATATTATTCTCCTTTCATCATTTATCCCCGCTTCATCCACACTGGCAGCCATATCCAGTTATTTTTCAGTTGCAAAGCATTCAAACAGGCCCACTGTTGCTGACTTAATCACCGGAGAAGGTTTGTCTTTAAATGGTGGTGATCCTTCTACGTCCCTATTCGGATTGGTAACGGGAATTATGACCGTTGAGGTAAATATTCCAACTGGTAATCCTTGTACAAAAGGGACCACTTTTACTACCTCCTTTGGCGGTGGAAAAGGTGGATGGGATCTACCATAGTTAATATAAGATAGTGACGATAAAAAAAAGGGGGGATAACCCCCCTTTTTTTATTTTGCTTCAGCTCAATTATAGGTGATGGCAATCCTGTCATTTTTTATCATGTGTACATGTTCCCGGTCAAATTCTAAAAAAGCAGTAATTTTATTTTAATATTAGGCTTAATATTCAGGTTAATCCTCACTCTTCCTACCTTTAGCAATACACCTTAAATAAAGTCTGACTATGTCAATTGTTTTTTCTATGGATAAACAGATTAAACCTCTTCCATTTATTATATATTTTAGTGTGGTGCTATTGCTAACCATTATAGGCCTTGCTGTTTCAATATATCTCGCGGTATCGCATTACAGGGTTTACACAGATATTGGATACAGGAGCTTCTGTGCTATCTCAAAGGCACTGAACTGCGATACTGTGTCGCAAAGTCCATATGCAATATTCATGGGACTTCCGGTTTCTGTATGGGGAATAATAGGCTATATCTTCATTCTGATACTTCTGATTTTTGCCTGGAATAAAAATGCTGCAAAGAAAAGGATATGGCCTATTCTTTTTTTAATTTCTCTTGCATATAGCGGCTGTAGCGTTGCTCTTGCCTTGATTTCAAGTGTTTATATCCACAGTTACTGCATCATGTGCATTGTAACATATGGAATAAATTTTTTACTCATGTTTTACACATGGATGATCAGGAGGCGGTTTGAAAAAGTATATATCATCAAAGGCCTAATGCTTGATATTAGATATTTGTGGGAAAGAAGATATAAGTTTGTGTTTGTTTTTTCCGTGTTTCTTACAGGCATAATAATTACAAATATTTATTTTCCCCATTACTGGCATTTTGAAATGCCGGATATCTCCGCTAACATTACAAAAGGTGTAACCAAAGATGGACATCCATGGATAGGGGCCGAAAAACCGGAACTTGAGATAACGGAGTTTGCCGACTATCAGTGTTTTCAATGTAAGAAGATGCACTTTTTTCTTCGTCAGGCTGTGGCGGATAATCCTGACAGGATAAGGTTGACCCACAGGCACTATCCCATGGACCATGAGTTTAATCCTACAATAGTCCCGGAACCCTTCCATGTTGGATCTGGTAAAATGGCGCTTTTTGCAATTTATGCTTTGGAAAAGGGAAAGTTCTGGGAGATGAATGATGCCTTGTTTACTATTGATAAAAAAAAGGGGGGAATTGATATCAGTAAGCTTTCACAGGAGGTCGGTGTGGATCGTCGAGGCCTTTTGTGGGCAATTAATTCTAAGGTTATCCAGCATAAACTTTCAAGAGATATATGGGAGGGGATGCGGTTAAAAATAACCGGGACGCCCGCCTATGTGATAAATGGTGAGGTGTACCTGGGGCATATACCACCTGAGGTTTTTAAAAAAGTGTTAGATTGATTGTTATGTGTGTATGCATGTATACACTTGACGTATACATAAAAATGTTTTACTCTGAGACAAAATCATTTGAAGGAGAAAAAACATCAATGGAAGAAGTTAATGCTCTTAAAGTAAGGAACAATTTAGGCGAAATACTGGACCGTCTAAATGACAAGGGAGAGCCTATTTTAATCAGCAAAGGAAGGAAAATCAGGGCGGTATTGGTTACACCCGAACAGTTTGAAAAACGTTTCCTGGACTGGCAGGCAGAGCATGATAAAAAGCGATTTCTAGAAACAGTTATACAATTAAGAAGAAAAAAGAAGGGGAAATTGAGCAGTCTGGCTGTTTTGCGCGGGCTGAGGGGTTACAGATAATTGATTTGGGTTATTGATGCTTCTGTTGCTGTGCGGTGGTTGGTTGAGGATGAAGTGCATCCTCATGCTGAAGATGTCCTGAAAGAAGTGGTTGATGAGCCTGAAAAGTTTGCAGTCCCTGAGTTATTTTCATTTGAAGTATATTCCGTTATACAGCGTTTACATCCAAATGGACTTGACGCTTTTACAAAAAGTATCCTACCGATTCTTCAATCCGGAATATTCCGGCAGCCAATGACAGCGTCACTTGCGGTTAAAGCAGATCGATTTGTTAAAATTGGATTGACAGGATATGATGCGTGTTATGCCGCCCTTGCCCAGGATTTGGGGGGAGTATGGCTTACATTTGACAAAAAGGCCCATGTGTTGCTCCAACAGGAAAATATATCCTGCTGCTTGGAGGAGGGACTTCCTGCAAATTGGTCAGTTTAGCCTCAATGCCCTTAAGTAACTTTATTATCAATCACCATGAAGTGCATGAAGGACATGAAGAATGGAATTCAGTGAATTATCACATAAAGTGATTGGGTGTGCCATTGAATTTCATAAGAGTGTTAGGTCCGGGTTTGCTTGAATCCACTTGAAACTTTCTTCATGTTCTTCATGCGCTTGGTAGCAAAAATATTAACTACAGACAACTGACAACTATCACCAGACTTTATCTATATTTTACAAATGAACAGTAAAGCTTGTAAGACACATTCCCTGCAAACAAGCTTCATAGTATTACTTGTAGGGCTCTTATTAACCTTGATTATCTCCATCATCATCCTCTCATGTGTCCCGCCCGTAAGTAGAGATGCACTTACCCACCATCTTGCAGTTCCAAAGCTCTATCTTAAACATGGCGGTATGTATGAAATACCTTCAATATCTTTTTCATATTACCCTATGAACTTGGAGCTTTTGTATATCATCCCTCTTTTTTTCGGAAATGACATTATTCCCAAATTCATCCATTTTTCATTTGCCTTGATGACCGCCTGGCTTATCTTTTGTTACTTGAAAAAGCGGCTCGATACGTTGTTTGCTCTTTTGGGTGCTCTTTTTTTTCTATCTATTCCGATAATCGTAAAACTTTCCATAACTGTCTATGTGGATCTGGGGCTTATCTTTTTCTCAACAGCCTCTTTGATCTACCTGCTAAAGTGGACTGAAAATTATTTTAGACATAGGTATCTGATAATATCTGCAGTGTGTTGCGGTCTTGCTCTTGGGACAAAATACAATGGTTTGATTGTGCTTTTTCTTTTGGCCATGTTTGTGCCGTTTATCTATTCAAGATTATCCCAGAACACTACAAAAAATTCGGTTAAGGCTTTGTGGCTTGGCACTGTGTTTCTTTTTGTGGCACTGTTAGTTTTTTCACCCTGGATGATAAAGAACTACCTTTGGACAGATAACCCGGTTTTTCCACTTTACAAAAGTTTGTTTAATCCGCCGGTGAAAGTAAAAAGTACCACCGATTCAATTAAAGAAAACGCAAGTGCAAAAAAATCTTTGGGAAAGATGGGGCCATTTGTTTATCGAAAAGTAATTTATAAAGAAAAATGGTGGGAGATCGTCTTGACACCGGCAAGAATATTTTTTCAGGGAGAGGATGATAACCCTCAGTATTTTGACGGCAAGCTGAACTTTTTCCTGCTGATATTACCTTTTCTGGCCTTTGGCAGGACAAGAGCTGATTCTCGTGTTTTAACCACTGAAAAGATGGTTTTTCTGGCATATTCGATATTGTTTATTTTACTGGTGTTTTTTTATAAGGATATGAGAACAAGGTGGATTTCACCAGTAATTCCCCCCCTTGTCATTCTTTCTGTCTTTGGCCTGAACCGTGTGCTGGAGTCTATTAATAACAGGTTTTCAGGTTTTTCAGAAAAAAAATTCCTGATCATTTTAACAGTTATTGGCTTGTTGCCGATACTAATGAATTCTGTTTATATCCTTGAACAGTTTAAATATATTGATCCAACAAGCTATATCAGCGGAAAGGTCGATCGTGATGGATATATTGAGAGGTATCGTCCGGAATATGCTGTAATTAAGTATGCTAACGGAAATTTGCCGGAAGATGCAAAGATTCTTTGTGCTTTTATGGGGAGCCGTCGCTATTACTTTGAAAGGGAAGTAGTTTTCACAGATAACCCTTTTGAAACAACTTTAATGGATGCCAAATCTTCTGAAGGAATTTTAATTAACTTACAAAAAAGAGGAATAACGCACCTCATCATTAATAAGGATATTTTTAATTACCGTGCAGACAGCACATTTGATGATAGGCAAAAGAGAATTATAAGGGGGTTTTTTAATAAGAAGCTGACTTTACTCTCTTACAATGGAGAC
>JAUXBD010000049.1 GCA_030619585.1 Desulfobacteraceae bacterium | reverse complement strand
GCATTCTGTGGTTTCATCGTGGAATATACTTTTATAAGATGCTTGAACTTTTGCTCTTCAACCGCCTTCTTTTTGGCAACTTCAGATCTGATTTCATCTCTTAATTGAGTAAGTTTTAAAATTTTTTTATTTATCTCATCCTGAATGGATAACAGTTCCGCCTTTTTTGCCGCAACACTTTTTTCTTGTTTTTCTATCTCAAGCTTCTTTGAAATAAGATATTCCAAGTCGATTGTCTCTTCTTTGGGTTTTTTTTCATCTTTCTTAGCGCTTACCTCAGTATCTTTTGCTTGTTCCGCCGCTATGGCATTCGCGTCGCTAAAAAGGGGACCCAGGCCTATTCGGTACATAAAAACTGAGCCCAGTACTAGTTTTATAACAATTAAAAACGTCAGAAGAATCTGTGTTCGCAACTTCATATTCTTCGCCCCCTTCCGGTTATAACGATCTCATCCAGGGTTTTTTGATCTTCTTTTTCTGACAATTCCATGTACTTGTTATGCTGCAAATCCTTCAGCGTCTCCAAAGTCTTTTTCTTAATCGACTGATTTGCTAAAATAGCTTTTTTGGCTGTTACATTCTCCTTTTCTTGTTTTAGGCGAGTACGAGCCGATTCAAGGTCATGCATCATCTTATACAGGTATGCTTGGTATATTTTATATCTGGGAACATCTATTCCTTTAAGTCCTTCATCACCACAGCTTTTTGCGATTTCTTTTCTTTTTTCGGATAACCTTTTAACTTCTTTTTCCCTTCTGATACACTCATTTCTTGCATTAAATAGATCTATCTGTGCTATTTTACTTAAGTGTTTTCTATAGCCAAGTATCTTATCGAGCCGAAATGTAAATGGTTTCATCTTCTAATCATTCTGCAAACAACGCATTCAAGCGTTTAACACTTTCTTTAAAAGTTATCTTATCATTAATATCCTGCCGAAGAAATGTATTAATCTTGCCAATCATCTTCTTGGCATAATCTATCCGGGGATCGCTGCCGTCAACATAGGCGCCTATATTAATCAAATCCTCGGCTTCCCTGTAAATTGAAATTACCTTGATCAGCTTTTTAGCACTATCAAGGTGTTCGCGACCAACAATATCTCCCATTACCCTGCTAAGACTGGCCGGAACATCTATAGCTGGGTAATGCCCTTTGTGGGCAAGATTGCGCGACAGCACAATATGACCATCTACGGTGGAACGAACCGCATCGGCTATGGGTTCGTTCATGTCATCCCCTTCAACCAAAACCGTATACACCCCTGTAATACTGCCTTTTTTTTCGACGGTTCCGGCACGCTCTAAAAGCTTGGGTATCTGGATAAAAACACTCGGGGTATACCCTTTTGCTGAAGGAGGTTCTCCTGCAGCCAATCCAACTTCTCTTAATGACATTGCAAATCTGGTAATCGAATCCATAATAAGAATCACATCCAGTCCCTTATCTCTGAAAAATTCAGCAATTGTTGTAGCCAGATGAGCCCCTCTTATCCTGACGAGAGCCGGAGAATCAGATGTTGCAACCACAACAACCGATTTTTTAAGCCCTTCTTCACCAAGACTCCTTTCTATGAATTCTCTCACCTCCCTGCCCCGCTCTCCGATAAGAGCGATTACGATTACATCCGCTCCAGCATTCCTGGATATCATGCCCATCAAAACACTCTTTCCCACGCCTGATCCTGACATTATAGCGATTCTCTGGCCCTTTCCCAGGGTTTGCAAAGCATTAATGGCACAGACACCCACATCGATCTCTTCATGAATAATCTCTCTTTTTAAAGGATTGAGAACATTTCCATATATCGGATATTCTTCTTCAGACGTTATCGGCCCCTTGTTATCTATCGGGCGACCCAGTCCGTCTATAATTCTTCCTAAATATTCCTCTCCAACTTTAACACAGGGTTTTTTACTTACATCCACGATTCGACTTCCGGGCTCAACCCCCCTGATTTCACCAATAGGCATCACAATGACTCTTTTGTCATTAAATCCTATCACTTCAGCCTGTACATTTCGCCCCTCTGAATTTTGTATATCACAAAGACTTCCCACACTCAGCCCCGGTCCGTTGGCTTCGGCAACAATTCCTGTAACTTTGACTATCTTGCCACACAGTTTTATAGGACGGCATGAACTTACAGCATCTATATATGTATCCCATTTGATATTTGCTTTCATGTTATTCATTTTCTTTTTCGTTGAAAGTGTCTTGCAGACACTGATATATTTTTTCAAGCTGGGTTTCAATCCCGGCATCAATATCACCATATGGCGTTTTCAGATAACACCCCCCTCTGGTGATGGAAGGGTCGGAAGTAACTGTTATTGATTTAAGTTCTTTATATTTCTTAAAAAGATCCGGTCTTAATTCTTCAATGTAATCGTAATCTTCCGGGTTGACATTGAGAACAATTTTACTCTTTTCAATCGCAAGATTCAGCGCATTAAAAACAGCCTCTTTTACTCCCCCTTCATCAAATTTTGTCAGATGATGTACAATTTTTTCAGCAATGGCAAAAGTTAAATCTAATATTTCCTTTTCATGCTGCTTTAATATCTCCTGTTTGAGACTGCTCATCTCATCAAAAAGTTTCTCAATATTTTCAATGACCTTGTTTGCCTTTTTTTCTCCTAACTCAAAACCGTCTTTTTCCCCCTGGATAAAGCCTTTTTCATATGCGTCCTGCTCGATCAGAGACACATTTTCCTGTGCATCGCTCGTTTCATCCTTCCCCTGTTTTCTTTTAATTTGACGGTCCGGGTATCCTTCAACAGGAACAAATTCCGCCCGATTTAGCTCTCCGGCATGGAGGGATATAAAGCCATAATCATCTTTTTTATCAATAAATTCATTATCTTCAAAAGACTTCATATGGTAATTTGTCCAGGATTCTATATGTTCTGATTCATTTTCTGAATTTTTATACAAAGACATCATCACCGCCCTTGGCCAAAACAATCTTTCCTTCGGACTCAAGCCTCTTTGCTGTTCTGATAATCTCTTGCTGAGCCTCTTCAACCTCACTCAGTTTAACCGGACCCATGACCTCCATATCTTCCTTTAGCATTTCCGAAGCTCTCTCCGATAAATTACTAAATATCTTATTTTTCATCTCTTCAGAGGTGGTTTTTAATGCTTTTATCAATACCTGGTTATCCACATTCTGCAGAATATCCCTGAAATTTCGGTTCTCAACCTGCAAAAGATCTTCAAAAACAAACATTTTTTGTCTTACCATTTCTGCCAGGCTATCGTCCTCTTCTTCTATATGGGAGAGGACTGACTCCTCTGTATTTCCATCAACAGCATTCAAAATATTGGCCAGGATCTCTATCCCATCAAATTTTTTAGTTGATCCTCCAATTTTTGATATTTCTTTTTTAAGCACCTTGTCCAGTTCATTTACAACATCAGTATCAACCTGCCCGATTTTTACTATCCTTAAAGCAATGTCTGCCTTGACCTCATCAGGGAGTATTTTGAGAACTTCCGCGGCTTTTTCATGGGAAAGGTAACTCAGCACCAGGGCTATTGTTTGAGGATGCTCCCCTTGAATTATACCCACAAGGTTATCCGCAGACATGTAGGCCAGGTCACTAAAAGGAACGCTGCCGCCCTCTCCCCCTATAACCTTGAAAACCTCTCTTGCAGTTTCTTTATCCAAAGTTTTATTCACAACCTGTTTAAGAAAGTTCTCTCCGGAAATCATAATGTCTCTGTCTCCTTTGACATTTGTTAAAAACTCGTCCATGACCGAGTTTAAAACATCAGAAGGAATTTGATTTATTTCAGACATATGCTGACCGATCTTTTTAATATCTTTTTCATCAAGATTTTTGAAAAATGTTGTTGTAAATTCTTCTCCGATGGTCAGCAAAAAGATAGCGGCCTTCTGTGGTCCTGTTAATTTATCGTTAGTTAATTTTATATTCTCCATTATTCTTATTCACCTATCCATCCTTTAACCAGTTGTTGAGCTTTTTCCGGGTCATTTTTACTTATTTCACGAACCCTTTCTATTCGACCCATTTCTTTTGACTCCGGGAGCTTATCATATGTTTCAGAAACTGATGCAAGTTCTCTGCTTTGAACAATAACTTCTTTAGTAATGTTCTTAACACTCTTTAATAACGGCTTGACGATCAGCATAAAAACCAAGACCACTAATAAAAGATTTACTATTGTTTTTCTGTAGTCTTTTATGATAGTTACTATTTGATCAAATTTACTGACTTCCACTTCAGAATTAGTATGTATTGGCGCTGATCCTGCAAAAGCTATGGAACTTACCGAGATCTGATCTTCTCTGTCTTCATTATACCCCATTGCTTTTTTAACTATTTCTTCAAATGTTTTAATTTCCTGTTCACTTCTCGGGATGTATTTTCTTTTGGTTGTTCCATCTTCTAACTTTTCCAGCTCATAATTCCCGTCAATGACTACGGCAACCGAAAGTCGTTTGATATTTCCTGCCGATTTTAATATTGTCCTCGTGATTTTATTGATTTCATAATTTGTAGCAACGTCTTTTTTTGTCTTTTTATTCTTCGTTTGATTTGGAGACGCTACAACACCTCTTCGCTTGTCAATTACTGTCTGAGCGACTTGATTTTCCTTTTCACCTGCCTGTATGACCTCTTCAATATTCCTCGAACTTCTGACAGCGGTTGCTGATGGATCGTATTCCTCTTCACTTAAGGTAATCTTATCAAAATCGATCTCGGCAGTTACTCTAACGATTGCCTTGCCGGGACCTACAATCCCTTCCAGCATACTTTGAACATTTGTTTTTATCTCATTTTCAACATTGGTTTTATAGTCTAACTGTGTGTTGCTGAGTTCGGAAGAAGATTCATCACCGATCCCGCCCTTGAAGATAAGCCTTCCTTTTGTATCGACGACCGTGACATGTTCCGGTTCGAGCCCTTCAATGGCACCGGCAACAAGGTGTACAATCGCAGTAAGTTTTGCAGGGGGTAAGTTTGACCGTAAATCCAGTTGTATTGACGCTGATGCAGGCTTACTGTCTTCGATAAAAAGAGATTCTTCAGGAATGGCGACAAACACTCTGGAATCATTTACCTCTTTAAACCGGTTTATGGTTCTTGCCAGCTCACCTTGCAGGGCTCTCCGGTAATTCAATTCCTGTACAAATTTAGTGGTTGTAAAATCTGTATGGTCAAATATTTCAAAGCCTACATTACCCCCGTTCGGCAGACCGTCACCCGCCAGGGACAGGCGCAACTCATATACTTTTTCTTCCGGGACCATTATCATGGTGCCGTTGGCCTCAATACTGTATGGGGTGTTTCTTTCCTTTAGCTTGGAGGCAATAGCACTTGCATCTCTCTGGGAAAGATTGGAAAACAACATCTGGTAATTTTCCTGATTTGTCCAGAAAAACATTAAAGCAAATCCGGTGACCACAAGAATAATAACAAAGACCATACTGATCTTTTTAGAAAGAGGGAGTGAATTTAATAAATTCAAAAATTGCCTGACCGACTCATTCATTCTGGCAGCCTCCTCGTAATTGATGACTTGAAACTTGTTATTCACATAGGTGTTTTTTGCCTAAACTTTAGCTCACTGTTAGGCATTTTAAAATTGCATATGCATTATTTCTCTATATGCCTCGACAGCTTTATTTCTTATGGCAAGGAGCAAGCGCATCGATATATCGACCTTCTGGAGGTTTATCATTGTCTCATGAATATCTGCCTTGCCTTTCAGAAGATCCACAATCGATCGGTTTGCCTCTCTTTCCAGTCCATTGACCCTGTCAACAGCCCCCTTTATAACTTTGCCGAATTCTGTCTGACTTCCCGGTTGAACGGTTTCATTATTTTTGAGTGCAACCTGCTGTAAATTTCCAATTTTTAGATCATTCATGAGTTATCTCCCTATTTCAAGTGCTTTAATGGCCATTTTCCTTGTCGCTTTAACAACCGCTATATTGGCTTCAAACGCCCTTTTAGCCATCATCATGTTTGTGGTTTCAATTACAAGATCAATATTCGGCTTTAGCAGATACCCTTCATCATTCGCATCCGGATGACTTGGATTATACACTTTTTTAAATGGGCTTTGATCCTCGACCACATCTTCGATTTGAACTCCCCCAACACTTGAATTCAACATATCGCCAAAGCTCTGGGTGAGCGGCTTTGTGCTCATAACTACCATTTTTCTTCGGTAAGGCCCTCCTTGTTCCGTTCGGGTCGTCTCAATATTGGCCAGGTTGCTTGCAATGATATCCATCCTTTTTCTCTGAGCATAAAGCCCGGAGGCGCTTGTCTCAAGACAAACCAGAAAATTCATCCTACCGCCCTCCTTCTTTAATAACCTCTTTAATCAAAGCTATTTTTCTCAATAGCGTCTCAACCGCTTCCCTGTATATCAAATTATTTTCTGTAAGTTTTGTCATTTCCTTATCTATATTGACCCAGTTATACCCGTTCCATTCACCTTCTTCCTCAAAAGTTTCGATCCCCTGGGGGCTCATCCTCATATCGATATGCCCGGGGTTTGTCCGGGTCAAATTCAGTTCATTACCGGTTTCCAGGGTCCGTGCCAAAGCTTCTTTGAAATTAATATCTTTGGGCCTGTATCCTGGCGTATCTATATTGCTGACGTTACTGGCTATAACAGCATTTCTGTTCTGGGTGACGCCGATCGCCTTATCCAGGTAATTGAATATTTTACTAAACGATAAGTTGTCCGGCATAATATTCTCCTTTCATGATAAAATAAAATAGCAGCAATTTGCATGCCTATTTTATGGAATTTCCATTTTTTTTCTGTATTCATTTAATTTGTTCCTCAATGTCCGAACGCTTATCCCTAATATTTCGGCTGCATGGGTCCTGTTTCCCTTTGTCTGGTCCAGGGCGGTGAAAATCACATTCTTCTCCATTTCTCTCAAAGAGACTGTCGGCATAAAAGGATGTACTGCATTTTCGGGCTGTCTGTTTTTCTCGGTCATAAAAAGATCTTCCTCGTCTAAAAAATCTCCCTTGCACATAAGAACCGCCCGTTCAATTACATTCTCAAATTCCCTTACATTTCCCTTCCATGACATCTGCATAAGTGAAGTCAGCGCCTTTTCCGTCAATCCGTTGACAGACCGTCTATTTATCCTGCAGTATTTTTTGACAAAATAATCTGCCAGTAAAGGAATATCATCTTTCCTGTCTCTCAACGGAGGCAAATAGAACGGTATAACATGCAACCGATAATGAAGATCTTCCCTGAATTTTCCCTCATCAATCTGTTTTTCTATATCCCTGTTTGTGGTGGCAATAAATCGGACATCCACAGGTACCGGAGCGGCTCCACCGATCCTGTCAATCTCCCTTTCTTGCAAGACCCTTAAGAGTTTTGATTGAAGCTGATAATCCATCTCACCGATCTCATCCAGGAGCAAAGTTCCATGATCGGCCAATTCAAATTTCCCTTTTTTCATTGAGAATGCACCGGTGAAGGAACCCTTTTCGTGGCCGAACAGTTCGCTTTCCAGCAAGGTCTCAGGGAGTGCGGCACAATTTATGGCCACAAAAGCTTTATCTTTCCGGGAGCTGTAATTGTGGATATGCCTGGCAAAAAGTTCTTTGCCTGTTCCGGACTCTCCTTGAATAAAAACCGATGCATTGCTGTCTGCCACCTCTTTTGCCAGCTGTAACAGCCTTATCATTTCCTTATTTTTGGTTATTATTGTAAATTTACCATTAGGCGCTTTCTTATCAGTAGCATTAAAACCATTGGATATGTATGAGGCAATGATTTCTATCATTTTGGGCGTCAGCGGTTTTAACAAGAAATCTTTTGCTCCCAGTTTCATCGCCTCCACCGCTTCCT
>JAUXBD010000102.1 GCA_030619585.1 Desulfobacteraceae bacterium | reverse complement strand
CCTGAAGGATTTATGGCACAAGTCTCCGCAGGCTCCGGGCAAGTGTATTTGCCTGAAACCGAAGTAAAAACCCTTGAAGGACATTTAATACCCGCCCGTTTAGTTGGCAGGCAGCTTCGTGTTGATAACAATTTCATGGGTATGGCTTTTTCAATTCAAGATTTGCGTGAGATTAAGCGGCTTGAAAGTGGAAAGCTGGAGGCTGAACGCCTGGCAACCGTTGGCCAAACTGTCGCAGGTCTAGCGCATGGTATAAAAAACCTTATAACCAGCCTTGAAGGCGGCATGTATATGCTGAATTCAGGTATGCAGAACAGCAAAGTTGAGCGTATACAGGAAGGCATGGAGATGCTCGACAGGAATATTGACCGTGTTTCAACATTTGTCAGAGAGTTTTTAAGTTTTTCAAAAGGACGTTCCATTATTACACAATTATGTGACCCCGGAAAAATTGCCAGTGAAGTGGTTAAGCAGTATAAAACAAAAGCAAAGGATCAGGGTATTGATCTTGAATATAATAAGATTGGTGATATTGCTGAAGCGCCTATGGACTATGAAGGGATACACGAATGCATTACCAACCTCGTAGGCAACGCCATTGATGCCTGTATAATGAGCGATAACGAAAAGAACAGTGTCTGGGCAAGGGTATCAGAAGAAAACGGGGTTATTATTTATGAAATCGGGGATAATGGCTGCGGCATGGATTACGATGTAAAGAAAAAAGTGTTTACTAATTTTTTCACAACAAAAGGACTGGGCGGGACAGGGCTAGGCCTGTTGACAACTAAAAAGATTGTTCAGGAACACGGCGGGAAAATAGATATGGTATCGCAGAAAGACAAAGGAACTACATTTAAAATACGCCTGCCAAGAAATCGGTTGCCGCATCCAGCAGAAAAATAACACAACCAGTTAACACATGAAAAAAGTATTTAACATTTTTCTGTGTTCAAATTTAACATCTGTTAAGTTAGCACATTTAACACCTTAACAGGTGTCAAGTGCAAAACAGAACTTAATTTATCTCTAAAACCATGTTACATGTACTTTTGTTAAAAAAACAACTTCAGAACATAAAAATAAGGTTGGTACCAGCCTTGCGGTGTTGATTTTTATTGAAAAAAATTAACAGTAGTGATAACAAAGCTTAATAATAAATATTTTGGAGGAACTAATAACTATTTTGGAGGAACTCGAATGAGCGCAGGCAAAAAAATACTGGTTGTTGAGGACGAAAAAGACGTTTCAAAATATCTGGTTACGCTTCTTGAAGATAACGGTTATGAAACAATTACAGCAGAAGACGGCCTTCAGGGTATCGAAATGGCTAAAAAAGAAAGCCCCGATCTAATCACCCTGGATATTGCCATGCCGAACCAGACAGGCGTCAGAACTTATCGTCAATACAGAGATGACCCGGAGCTTAAAAAAATACCGGTTATTATTATTACTGCGGTTGGAGATGAAATGAGAAGATATTTCCAAAAAGTTCCTGGATTCCAGAAACCGGACGGTTTTATGAACAAGCCGATTGATGAGGAAAGGCTTATTAATATGGTCAAGGATATTTTAACCGCTTAAAAAGCAAACGGTCCGGTATCAGCCGGGCCGTTTGTTTATTATTATACAAGCCTTAGCTATCCTATTTTTCTTTTATACCTGATATTATACTTCTTCATCCTGTTCCACACTGTCACCCTTGATATTCCAAGAATGCGGGCGGCTTCAGACTGGTTGCCGCCTGCCTGTTCAAGCGCGTAAATAAGCTCTCCCTTTTTTGAATAATCATTATTATTGCTGTCCTGCCCGGCTTCATCTCTATCGATACCTGTGGTCTGAACAATATTAGGCGGGAGATGATAGGGCTTTATCATTGTTTCATGGCATGTTACAAAAGCGTATTCAAACGCGCTCTTGAGTTCCCTTACATTGCCGGGCCAGCGGTACTGAGTTAGAATATTTAAAACATCATTACTGATCCCCTTTATCTTTTTCCCGCTTTTAAGTAGCATTCTGTGAAAGAAAGACGCCGCAAGAAGAGATATGTCTTCGGGCCTTTCCCTTAACGGTGGAATATTTATCGGTATAACATTAATCCTGAAATACAGGTCTTCTCTGAAAGCCCCATTCTTAACAAGTTCAATCAAGTTCCTGTTAGTAGCTGAAATAATACGGACATTTACCGGGATCGATTTGTTGTCCCCTACTCTTTCAACAACTTTTTCTTCAAGCACACGGAGCAATTTTACCTGGGTGGTCAAGGGGAGGTCACCTATTTCATCAAGAAAGATTGATCCTCCTTTGGCCATTTCAAACCTTCCCTCCCTGTCCTTATAGGCGCCGGTATAAGCCCCCTTGACATGCCCGAACAACTCACTTTCAAGAAGAGTTTCAGTTAGGGCGGCGCAATTTACCTTGACAAACGGACGGTTCATGCGATTGCTTGTTTCATGAATTGACTTTGCGACAAGCTCTTTTCCTGTCCCGCTCTCTCCGAATATAATTACCGGGGCCTCTGAATCGGCTGTATTCTCTATAAGCGCAAAAGTTTGCTGCATAACAGCCGATTGACCGAGCAGTCCGTGAAATCCGTCTTCAGACTTTAATTCCCTGCGATATTCAGCGATCTGGTTATCCCTTTCAACAACTTCATTAATGTCTGTTACCGATTCAACAGCTCCTAAAATTTTACCTCGGCTGTCACGTAAAAGCGTTGCGTTTTTAAGGGCATGGGTATAAGTGCCGTCTTTTCGTAAAAAAGTGCATTTTCTCCTTGTCATCTTGCCTGTTCTAAACAGTCTGCACCAGTACTCACCGGAGTTTTCCCTTGTCTTTTCGCATATGTCGCAGTTTAAAACTTCGCATGTCCTGCCGATAAGTTCTTTTCTTGTATATCCGGTTATTTTTTCAAGAGCCTTATTGGCAGACATTATCACCCCGCTTTTATCGATAATCATAATTCCATCTTGAATCGTATTCACAACCGTTTTCCAGTACTTATCCAGATCCTTTTCATACATATTTTCATTCTCCTGTTAAAATTTAACACCTGTTAATTTGAATATGTTAACACTTTAACAGTTTGTAGACAATAAATTCCTTATTTTTTTTACAGCATAACATGCCGGTGATGGAAACACAGGTATATCTGCTGAATTTTTATGGCAGCTGATCTTCTGGCACTGACTTTGCAAAAACAGATGAAGTAGAAAAAAAGGAGGGATATTTTTGAACTCGGAGGCTGACAATACTGTCGATTTCAGAGGGGCGATCACTTCAATTACCCTGCTTGAGATGACAGACACTTTCAGAGAAATGAAAGCAGATCAAATTCTGAAAATATTAGTGCTCGACCCGGAAACCATCTCGGATATTTTTAAGGTTCTGCCTGCTTCTTCCTATGAGCTCATGGAGATGGAGGATAAAACAGAAGGATACATGATCCGGTTAAAAAAGCTGCAAGATAATTGATAAGGATACCAAAATGACGAAACAAAAAAAAGCACTCCTGGCAATAATCTTTATTACTTGTATTTTATCGACCGCTATTAACACAGTTGGAATCGGAGAGGCAAAAGAAGGTCCGGCATCCAGGCCGGATATGATATCTATAGATTCAATGAAGATATTCGGTGCTCTTGAAAAACCGGAACCTGTTTTTCTTCATGATAAGCATACTGATGCCCTTGAGAAAAAAGGCAAAGACTGTAGGGAGTGCCATAAAGAAAAGGGTGACAAGCTTTCTCCAATGTTTATGCGGCTGGAAAATACCGGCAGAAAGGATGTTATGGATATTTTTCATAACAGCTGTATAGAATGCCACAAGGATACTACCGCAGAAAACGATAAGAGCGGACCGATTGTATGCGGTGAATGCCACCTCGAGAAACCTAATGTTATATCTTTCCGCCAGCCGATGGGACTCGATAAATCCCTTCACTTTCGTCACTCAAAAGCACATGACAAAAAATGCGAAACATGCCATTCAGACTGTAAAACCGGCAAATATAAAAAAGAGACCGAGGACACATGCCGGGCTTGTCATAAAGATGTTACAGAGAAAGACAGAATATCTATGGAAGAGGCCTCACACGCTTCATGCCTGGATTGCCACATGAAAACCGCAGAGAAGAAAAAAGATACCGGCCCTGTTAAATGCAGCGGATGTCATGACCTTGAAGCACAGAACAGGTTTGAAAAAGTTTCGCCTGTACCGAGAATGGACAGGAAACAACCGGACAAGGTAATGATAAAGACAGGTGTCAATGAGCTTGACGCGCCCGGGAAAAATCGTATGAACCTTGTCCCTTTCAATCATATGGCACATGAAGGATATAATGATACCTGTCGCGTATGCCACCATAAGTCAATAAACAAGTGCAGTAAATGCCACACGCTTAAAGGCTCGGAAGACGGAAAGGGCGTAAGTTTGGAACAGGCAATGCACAAGATGGATAGGGAACAAAGCTGCATTGGATGCCATGAAATGAAACAGCAGGACAAAAACTGTGCTGGATGCCACGCAGTTTTGTCAAAAAACCGCAAACCAGATGACAGCTCATGTCTCAAGTGCCATATGGAACTTCCTGCCGGAGATTCCGGTAAGGCCGGCATGGATGAAAAGACTGCTGCAACACTTCTTGAACAGCGCAAAAAAGTATCCGGAACATTCAGCAGCGAGAACATTCCGGAAAAAATTATTATCAAAGCGTTTTCTGACAAGTACGAACCTGTTGAATTCCCGCATCGGGATATTGTTAATAAAATCGTAAAGGATATTAAAGATAATAATTTGGCCGTATACTTCCACGCTGGAAAAGGAACTGTCTGCCAGGGATGCCACCATAACAGTCCGGCAACGAAAAAACCAACCGGATGCGGTAGCTGTCACGGCAAACCGTTTAATGAAAAAGATATGCATAAACCCGGAATTATTGGCGCATACCATATACAATGCATGGAATGCCACGATAACATGAAGATAGACAAGGTCGGCTGCACTGACTGTCATAAAGAAAAAAATAATTAGTATAGCCACTTTTTATTACTATTGAGGTAAATTATATGTCCATATCACGAAGAAAATTTTTAGGCTGGATGGGTGCCGCAGGGATTGGTTCCACTTTGGGCAAAAAGGCCAATGCCGCGTCCGACAAGCATTTCACAGGTTATCCCGGCAGCTTTGGAGTCCTTCATGACACAACAAGGTGCGTTGGATGCAGATCCTGCGAGGAAGCCTGCAACAAGGTCAATGAACTCCCGAAGCCTGAAAAACCGTTTAAGGATGAATCTGTTCTGGACAAAAAACGCAGAACAACTACAAAAGCCTATACCGTTGTCAACAAGTACGGCAAAGAAAATGGACCTGTATTCAGAAAGATTCAGTGTAATCACTGCCTGGAACCTGCTTGCGCATCAGTATGTTTTGTAACAGCTTTTGCCAAACAGCCCACAGGGGCTGTTACCTATGATCCTTCTGTGTGCGTTGGCTGCCGGTACTGCATAATGGCCTGTCCATTTGAAATACCGACCTACCAGTATGATGATCCGTTTACTCCGGAAGTTGTCAAGTGCACCATGTGTGCTCCGAGACTTGAGAAGGGGCAGCTTCCCGGGTGTGTTGAAGCGTGCCCTAAAGAAGCGCTTACTTTTGGAAAACGTGATGATCTGATTAAAATCGCGCGTGAAAGAATAAGAAAATATCCTGACCGTTATGTTGATCATATTTATGGAGAAAACGAGATGGGCGGGACTAGCTGGGTATACCTTTCAGGAGTTCCTTTTAAAGAAATAGGAATGCGCGAAGACCTTGGAGTTACCCCGGCGCCTGCACTTACTTCCGGGGCATTGCATGTGGTACCCATGGTGGTCGCTCTGTGGCCGGTTTTTCTGGGTGGCATGTACGGCATGACCAAAAGAAGGGAAAAAATCGCGGCTGACGAAAAAATGGAAGCGGTTACCGATGCTGTAGAACAGGCAAATAATAAAGCTGCCGAGGAACTTACCCAGGCCATGGACAAGGCAAAAACAGAAAAAGAGAAAGCTTTGGAAAGATCTGAGCAGGAAAAAGAAAAGGCTGTCAACGAAGCTCTTGAACAAGCCGGTGAGACAAAATCTGAGG
>JAUXBD010000306.1 GCA_030619585.1 Desulfobacteraceae bacterium | reverse complement strand
GTTTTTTCCTCATTGTAAACAGGAATAATGACAGAAAGCTTCAGATTTTTTTCCATTTATTAAAACAGCCTAAAATATTTTATGCTATGCGGGACCTGCAATATTCTTCCCTCGCCATAAGGTTTTCCAGGAGTTGGGTAAAACTAACTTGCTGCCACCATCTCAATTATATCTGCCGCCTTTTCATGTCTGCTGTATACATCTGTTTCTTCAACATACTTTTTTCCGTTGAGTCGCCATTGATCTTTTTTATCAGAAATCAGCATTGAAACCAGCATGTTGTTAAGAATTTCCTGCCTGAAGGGTGAAGGCACCAGTTTTCCCGCGCCGGCCCGATCCACATGAAAACTGTAGCCGCAATTATCGGTTGCCAGAACGGGCAGTCCGGCCGACATGGCTTCAATTAAAACCGTACCGGTATTTTCCTGATAAGCAGGGTGCAATAAAAGGTCGGCTCCTACTAAAAAGCGTGTCACATCGCTTCGCTCTCCGGCAAAATTTACATGAGATGAAACACCCAATTTTTTTGCCAATCGGAGATAAGGTCTTACTCTTCCTTTGCCGACAACCATCAGCAGGGTTTTTTCTTTCAGGTAGAGCGGCAGGGCTGATATGGCTCTTATTGTGCGATCGACACCCTTTCTCTTATAGTCTGAACCGACCATCAACACGACGTGTTGATTCGGTTTAATAGCAAATTCACGGCGAAAATCATCCCGAATTTCCGGAGCATTTGGAGGGGCCAGACGGTCCCTGGAAATCCCCGGTGGCACTAAGTGAAACCGCTGTTCATCAGTTCCATAATAATCCATATAGAATTGCTTTTCACTATTGGAAATCAATATTATTTGGGTTGTTGCCTGTCTGTCGAAAACAGTATGTTCCAGACGCATTAAAGCTCGACAACGTCCTGATAAACGATACAAAAAACTCCTTTCTAACGCTTTTGTTGCAAAACAAGTGTCTGATGCAAAATATACATCAAGTCCGGGCATCTTGTTAAACCCCACAACAGCATCATAATGTTCGGCGGTTATATGCTTATCAAGTCTTTCGGCAAACGATTTATAGCGCCGGTGGTTGGTAGCGCCTTTATCGGGAATAATAAAAACCTGCAGATTGTCTGGTTGCTTCCCTACCCATGAACCGGTATATACATCTACTTGATGACCACGGGATATGCATACTTCGGCAAGCTGCAGGAATCCCCGCTGCAGCCCTCCAAATGGAAAATATTTAAACAGGCAAAATGCAAATTTCATTCTTCATCTACTAAAAAAGATTTATAAAATCTATTTAGCATTTTTCTAAGATAAGTCAATAGGAAGGCGAAAGCTAACAGGGTAAATACGTTTGACAAACAATCGGCTTTCGACTATTTATCTCACCATCCGTAAAGAAGAGTTGTTTCTTTCTGCTTGATTATATTGATTGCTTTAGGCATCAAAAGGCCATAAACAATTATAAAGCCCGAGCAAAAAAGGAAACTTTACAAAAATTTCAAGATTATCGGATTGCTTGCGGGATATATTGGATGTTTAATTTGGCGACAAGATCCAAGATACTATTGATAGTTGCGTTTTTAATCATTTATTTGGTTTCCGGCATAACGGTCTTTAAAAAGGCAAAGGAAAATCGTACCGCATTTCTGCGCTGGTCTCATCATACTGAAAGGATTAAACACAGGGAGACGATCTATGGTGCGGAAGGCGGGAGTTATCCAAATCTTCCCTTTATGCTGATGATTCTTATGCCTTTTCATGCAATTGGTCCCATAGCTGGGTCGCTTGCATGGCTAACCTTTAAGTTTTCGATAATTTTATTTATATTTTGGGCCACGGTAAAGGTTGCCAGGAATAACGGTCCGCCCTGGCCTGACTGGGCATTGTTGGTACTGATACTGTTAAGCTCGCGAGTATTTATCAGTGATTTAACTCATGGCAATGTGAACCTGGTCATTGGCGGTTTTGTTGTGGTAGCGCTGTTGTGCTTGTTCTACGAAAAAGATTTCCTGTCTGGTCTGTCCATCGGCCTGGTTACTGTTCTTAAAGTAACTCCAGCGCTTTTTATACCCTATTTTTTATATAAACGAAGATGGTTGAGCGTAGCGGGTTCAATTGTTGGTATTGCTCTGTTTTGCTGGCTCATTCCGGGACTCATTTTAGGCTTTGATTTCAATAACCAACTAATAATAGAATGGTACAAGCAAATGGTCCACCCGTTTTTAACTGGAATGCCGGTTGGATATATGCAAACTAATCATATCAATCAATCGTTTACCGGACTTTTTTACCGATTTTTTTCAGATAGTGTTTCCATAACTGCAGATGTTAAGAGAGGATACGGCGAGTTGAAAATTAATTTTGTGTCTCTTGATCAGCAAACTGTTTCTTTAATCGTCAAAATTGCCTCTCTTACCATTGTGGGTTGCCTGGCGTGGTTTTGCCGTACTCCCCATAAAAATAACAAGCATTTGGGAAACTTAGGAGAGTTTGCCATGGTGTTTTTAGCGATGCTCTTTCTATCGGAGCGATCCTGGAAGCATCACTACGTTTTATTGATACTTGCCCATAGCTTCTTGCTCTATTATTTACTGATCATGAAACCATCAGGGTGGAGCCGATGGGTGCCGCTGACTTTTATGATTATTGCTATTTTCCTACATACCTTTTCAAGCAGTTTGTTTTTTGGCTTTTATTGGAGCGACGTTTTGGAGGCTTATGGGGTTTATATCATCGGTGCGCTCTCACTTTTTGTAAGTTGTGCCGCTGCCTTGACAGCCTTACGGCTGGAAGGGTGGCCGAATCGATATGGTAAGATCGGAGATTATCATCAGTAATGTTTGAAAAGTTTTCAAAATGGTATGAAGGTAAAAACGGATTTATCTTTACCCTTTGCACATCAGCTGCCCTTAAAACTATACTGGCGCTGTTCAATAAGCCATTCAACTCTGATGGTGTACTTTATATTTCAGCAGCACAACATTTTGTTACCGGGCATTTCAGGGACGGTTTGGAGCTGTTCCCAATGCCTCTATACTCTTTCATTATAACAGTTGTTCATTTTATAGTGCCTAACTGGGAGGTCGCTGCCAAGCTTATTTCTATAACCAGCGTGGTTCTGGCGACCATACCCCTATATCTTTTGACCACCGAACTT
>JAUXBD010000144.1 GCA_030619585.1 Desulfobacteraceae bacterium | reverse complement strand
GCGACGGTTGTCCTTAGCAATGCTGGTATTCAGCCGACTGTATTAAAGCTTGCCGGTGAAGATCATTTTGACACGGATTATGTGAATTATATCAAAAACCTTGAGCCGGGCCTTACACTCCTGACAACACGTTACTTTCTCAATAAAGTCGTACTGGATCGTCCTTTGTATCTGACCTTTTCAAGTGAAACCATATGGAACACGGCCCGTTATGAAAAAGTCAGGGCCGGCGAAGCACCTCAAGAGGTTGGGCTCTGGATGGTGGTGCCATCCAACTATGATCCAAATATGGCGCCGGAAGGCAAACAGCTTGTCATAGCAAGTACACTCTGCACACCAGACCCCCAGGCAAAGGAAGTGGAGATGCTTTGGGGCAAAACTGACGATATGGTTTCAAAGCTGTTTCCTGAAGTCATGCAGGCACTTGATTTCAAGGAACGAGGAGGGCCATCGGAAGTGTCTAAAATGGCTCGTGACCAGGTTCTGCCCAACCAGGGTGGGGAAGCCGTTGGCCTGGGCCAAGTCGTCGGACAGTGCGGCCGCTATAAACCGGATCAGGTTTCACCTGTTCAAGGGTTGATCTATGTCGGAACAGATGCCGGCGGAGAAGGGGTCGGCATGTGCCAGGCGGTGGACTCGGCTTTAAACTGTGCCCGTATTGTCCTTGATCGTTTCAAAAAATAGAGCTGATGCCTGTTTTATTAGAATTCTATCAACTTTTACAAAAGGGGCAGTTCAGAGCAATCTGATTCATGGGCACACGGCCGGGACAAAAATGACCATGTGCTGTTACTGCCCCTTTTGAAATGGCTTCTATACGGTTTCATTTGATCGGTCTATGCCTTAATATATTTCTTTTCACCCATACCAAAAAAATTATCAAATGCCACTTTGTTATTATCATTGTCTAAAATATAGCCTGAAAACAATCCGTACGGGGCGCGGTATCTGGTCTTGAAGACAATCAGGTTAATATCTATCCGGCTATCAAATTTCGGTGTAAATTTCAGGTTCACCCTGTTGAAGTCATCTTGAATAATCCAATCACCCATAACGCCATTCGGACGCTCTACTTTAATGGGAGGAAGGGGCTGCATATCCCCATCAATCCAAAGGCAATTTTCATTGTATTTATGATTATCTTTTATCTGGTTATCGGTTAAATTAAATCCAATAAGGCGACTTTTCGTATCATAGCCGGCTGCTGTTACCCAATCATACTGCATTTCAAAGGGGTAGTATCCTTTATGATCATCGAGGATCATGAAGCTTTCTGCTTTATTGAATTCAAAAACAAAGCTGTTGACAAACAATTGGCCAGACATGGGCATGAGTGCCTTATGAGAATAAAGCGCTCTGTTTTCATCAAAAGGCTGACAGGTAACAATGGGTGTACAGGAGCCCTTGTCATGTATGGCTTCAATTCGGCATGCCATATCCGGATTACCCTTTCTACCAAGGGACCAGAAATTAAAAAAAATGCGATCATTTTCTAAATTGTTATGGATATAAAAGGAAAAATCTTTTCCATGGGCACACGTTACCGTATTTATCAATGACCTTGCTACTCTGGTTTTCCAGAAAGGAACAAAGCGCTCAAAAATATATTTTTTGTTCTTTTGTCGATCAATCACAACAAACTGAACAACGCCAAGTCCTTTGGCATTATACACGGCAGCCAGAAGAAAAAAATCTTCATTGCCCATCTGAAAAGCTTCCCACTCTTTAAGACGCATGGTTTTTAAGAGTTTGGGAACTCTTAATGGAAGTGGTTTCTTTGCATCAAGCGGATTAACGATTTCAAAAGGTGCTTTGTAGGTTCCAAATCTGAACTTTCCGTTTGTGACCAATTTTTTAGGTGTTTTTTCTATTTCTCTTGTATATGTCTTCATGAGATTATCCTGTATCAATCATAATGGTATGGAATTTTATGAAAGAGATACTTGCAATGTTTTCTCTATTTTTAACTCCACAATACTTTTTTGTTCAAGAACCTGTAAATGAGTGAATACTTCGGAAACAGCAAGATCAATCTCTAAAGGAAGCAAATCTTTGTTTAAATCCGGAAACAGCTTTCTTGCCAGATTGTAAACTGAATGGGTCCCTGATTTAAGAATTGAAATTATGCTGTGCTGTCTTTCTAAAAAACAGTTGCGGTAATTTTTTGTTATTGCATCTAAGTCAGACATAATTTCACCATGGGCAGGATAGATGGTTGTCGGGGATAGCTTTTCAACTTTCGCAATAGAATCAAAATACTCTTTCTGGCTCAAGCGTACCGGCAATTCATGATTATCATCCAGCATGACTAAAGCATTGGGTGTAATATGTTTCATGATATGGTCTCCAGAAAAGAGAACATTTTCTTTCTCCAAATAAAAGCATACAGAACCTTTTGAATGACCTGGAGTAGATACGACCCTTCCTTTATATTTACCCAACTGAACATCATCTCCGTCCTTTAATGTGAAATCCACATGACAGTTTTCTGCCATCTGCATTACAAAGGTTCTTAAAACATTCATTTCGTCCAGGTATTTATCCGGTATTTCCATAAGCCTGTTAAAATTGTCAATGGTATCATTGGAAGCATATTTGCCGGTTTCAATATTCCTCAAATCTCCTTTATGCGCTCCAACCCGGATACTACCGCCTAACCTTTTTGCTATCATATTGGCAGCCCCATAATGATCAATATGGCCGTGGGTAATTAGCAGTTGATCTATATCACGGAAGGACAAGCTAATTTCAGCAAGACAAGATTCTATCTCGTTAGCTGTTTATAAAATACCTGTATCAATTAATGTAATATTGTTACCAACAAAAAGGTAAGCATTTACCGGCCCCGGCTTTTCGCCCAAAAGAGGCAATGTAATCTTATATATATCCGTTAATATCTCTTGTATGTTTCCTGATGCTGATTTTTTTCTCATGTAGCTTATCTTACACCTTTTTAACCGGGTGAGAAAATAGGGGACGTTGTTGACAAATCATACAGACCTATCTCTCCTTAAAATTTGTGCTACTCCGGATGTTGAAACACCCAACTGCCTTGCTGCTTCAGCTAAAAGCACTCCACACTCTTTGACTAATTTCAATGCAAGCTCTTTTCTCATTTTTGGCAAAGGCCTAATACGACTGCCCTGCTATGTCAAGCATAAAGAGCCTGACCCATATTTCTTATTAACCGCTAAGAACGCAAAGGAACGCCAAGAAAGATAAGAGTTGTCCGGCATTGCCGTAGGTGAGGAGTTAATCTGCCCGAAGAGCATTAATCTTCTTGTTTTCCGCCTCTTTCTGCGTAAAATAAAAAACTTTGCGTATCTTTGCGCTCTTTAGCGAAGCGAGCGGTAAATCTTTTTGTCCATTGACAAATATATCCCCTGGTGCTATAAATGCGTTTATGGATAGATACAAAACAAGAATTTTTCAGCGCTGGGCAGTAAAAGAAAACATTTCTGACAAGATCCTGAATAAAGCAATTGAGGAATTTGTTGAAGGACTCTATGAAGCAACGCTGGGTAAAGGGTTATACAAAAAGAGAATACCGCACAAAGGCAAAGGGAAAAGAGGCGGAGCACGTTCAATCCTATTCTATCGAACAGGAAAGGTGTTTATTTTTTGTGTAGGCTATCCGAAAAATGTCCAGGAAGATTTAAATAAATTGCAGAGGAAAAAACTGGAATTTCTTGCCCGTGAATTTCAGAAAATGGGCAGGAGTGATTTCCGGAAAGCTCTGGAAGAAGGGAAATTGATAAAAATTGAAGAAGGTGAACAAAATGGTAAACAAACTGAGAGCCGAATTGACTGCAAGGCAAAAAAAGGTTTTAGAGGCGCTCGGACATTTTATTTTTGCCCATGGATATTCCCCAACCATCCGGAAACTTGGAAAAATCCTCCACATTGCCAGCCCTTCGGCTGTTTATAAACATATTCTCAGCCTGGAGAAAAAAGGATATGTGACCAGGAAGGACGGGGAAATCAAACTCATGGGCAGGCTTGGTTCCGGAGAAGCCCGGGTCAAAGTGCCTCTGCTCGGATTTGTCCCGGCCGGCTATCCCAGGGAGGTGTTTGATACCTCAGGCGACGCGGTTGATGTTCCGGAATGGATGGTGGGGCGTAAAAGAGGCAATGTTTTTTGCGTGCAGGTGGAAGGCAAGAGCATGGTGGATGCTTATATCGATGACGGCGACCGGGTTCTGCTGGAACGGACTTCCTCCGCCAATTCCGGGGAGATGGTGGTGGCTTTTTTAGATGATGGCTCTATCACCTTAAAAAGGCTGAAACTGGATAATGGAAATATATCCCTTGTTCCGGAAAACCCGGAGTTTGAGCCGATCGCGGTCAAGAAGCTGCGGATCCTGGGGCGGGTCATAGGCGTGTTACGGAAATATTAACCAGTGAAATATATCATCCACATCGACATTGATGCCTTTTTTGCGGCAGTTGAAGAACTGCTCGACCCTTCTCTTAAGGATAAGCCTGTCATTGTAGGCGGGCTTCCTCATGAGAGGGGAGTGGCCTCAACCGCTTCCTATGCGGCCCGGAAGTACGGAGTCCATTCAGGGATGTCGCTGCAAAAGGCTTATCAGCTGTGCCCGCAGGGCGTGTTTGTAAGGGGTAACTACCAGCTCTATGCGTCCTTTTCCCGCAGTTTTATCCGCATTCTCTCGCAGTATACCCCGGATGTGGAGGTAGCGTCTTTGGATGAGGCCTATCTGGATCTGACTCGCTGCCGGCCGCTGTATGCTTCTTTTTCCCGGACAGCCCGGGCGATAAAACAGACGGTGGAAAAGGAGCTGGGCCTAGCGGTGTCAGTGGGGGTGGGCCCGAATAAAGTGTTAGCTAAGCTGGCGACCAACCGGGCTAAGCCGGGAGGCTTGTATGAAATCCGTCCCGGCAAAGAGGACGAATTCCTGAAAGACCTGAGTATCGAGCTGCTGCCCGGAATCGGCCCTAAGGCACAGGCTGTGTTCCGCTTGCTTAATGTCAGCAAGATCGGTGATTTGTGGGGACTGCCACGGGCGGCTTTGCGGTCGCTTTTTGGCTTAAACGGTGAGAAGATCTACCTGCAGTCGCGGGGCATTGACAACCGGCCCCTGGCTGCAGCCTCTCTTCCTAAGTCTTTATCCCGGGAAACTACCTTTTTGCAAGACCTCTGGGACCGCCGTCTTCTCCTGGCTCATCTTGCCTATCTCTCCGATAGGCTCGCTCTGGCTTTACGTAAAAAGCGTCTTTTCGCCCATATTATCGAAGTCAAGGTCAGGTATTCAGATTTTAAAACCGAAGCCCGGC